>CAJQKQ010000122.1 GCA_905478925.1 uncultured Verrucomicrobiales bacterium | reverse complement strand
GGGTTGGCGTAACGCAGTGAAGCCTACCCCGGGACAACCGCACCAAAAAATTCCCCAACCCCAACGGGGTTGTGTATTTAAGCCCGGGGTTGGCGCAACGCAGTGAAGCCTACCCCGGGACAACCACCCCAAAAATTCCATCAACCCCAACGGGGTTGCGTATTTTAGCCCGGGGTTGGCGTAACGCAGTGAAGCCTACCCCGGGACAACCACACCAAAAAATCCCACAACCCCAACGGGGTTGCGTATTTTAGCCCGGGGTTGGCGCAACGCAGTGAAGCCTACCCCGGGACAACGCACCAAAAAATTCCACAACCCCAACGGGGTTGCGTATTTCAGCCCGGGGTTGGCGTAACGCAGTGAAGCCTACCCCGGGACAACCGCACCAAAAAATTCCCCAACCCCAACGGGGTTGTGTATTTAAGCCCGGGGTTGGCGCAACGCAGTGAAGCCTACCCCGGGACAACCACACCAAAAAATCCATCAACCCCAACGGGGTTGCGTCAGGGCGGCGGCAGAGGGTGGCGCTCCGTCAGATCGGCATGACGGAAATCCTTCATCAGATACAATATGGAGCCTTGGAGACCAGAGCCCCCGCCCTTGTCCGACCAGTTCCGAAGGTCTGATCGAATTGATTTATGATTGCCAATGCTCCCGGATCGATGTCGAACCCCGAATCTTGTCATGCCGATCTGACGGAGCGCCAAATAAATGTGTCATTTCCGCGTAGAAATCAGCTTCGGCAGCAAGGCAGAACTTTCTTTGTGTAGTGGGCTACTCGAAGGAAATTTGAACGCAGATGGCGGAATTGAGAGCAAGTGGAAATGGCATGGTTATTTCTGAGGGGCTCCTAAATGCTAAATTTCCTTAATCCAAAGATTGCGGTAGCGGACTGGGTTGCCGTGGCCTTGCAGGACAATCGGGCCTTTGGGGATTTCTTTGCGCCTTCCGCCAGCGCCGGTGCCTTTGGGGAGTTCGACGTCGTCGTGGATCTTCACCCCGTTGTGGAGGACGGTGATGCGTGCGTTTTTGACTTTCTTTTCGCCCTCGAATGTTGCGGCGGTAAAGGTGATATCGTAGGTCTGCCAGGTGAGCGGCGGGAGTGACATATTGGTGTCGGCCAGTTTGAATTTGTAGAGGCAACCGCACCACTGTTTTGGGTCAGACGGTGGCTTCTGTTTCCAGGATTTGATATCGTAGTCGAGGCCGAAGCTGTCGAGCACCTGGGTCTCGTAGCGGTTGTGGGTGTAGATGCCGCTGTTGCCGCGATCCTGACTGCCGGCGGCGGATTCGGGTTTGAATGGGAGGCGGAACTCGACGTGTAGTTGGAAACTGCCGAAAGTCTGCGTGGTCTCGCAGCCGGACTCGAGCAGGCCATCGCTGACTTTTCCCTGCTTCCAGGCGTCGGCGTTTTTCCCGTCGAACAGGACGACCGCGCCTGCGGGCGGCTTCTGTCCCAGTGTCGGGCTTTTGCGTTCGGCGCGCTGGGCTCCCTCGATTAGTTCTTTGATGACCGCAGTGTCGCCTTTCACTGGCTCGATCGGCGATCGGTCCCAGCCGGCGCCGGGGAGACCACCCTTGTAGACGCTGGCTTGGAATTGACCTTTGCCGAGGGCGATGACCTGCATGCCGGTGGCATCCTTTGTATACTCGCCCTGGAGAAGGAAATCTGGGTTCTCTTTGGCCGCCAGCTCGGGATCGAGCCAAGTAGCCCCCCCTTTTTTGTTTTCTGCAGTGGCTGAACCGAGGGCGCAAAGCAGGCAGGCGGCGAAGATGGAGATGCGTATCATAGTTGACCACACTGAACACGCCTGCGGGTCGTGTGTCAATGCAGCCTCGGCACCGAACTAGTGCTGCGCAAAATCTTATCTGGCGGATAGAATTTACCGGTAAGGGTGAGAGCTTGATCCTGGGTCGGCCAATTTCAAAACGGAGGCAACGGAGAAGAAACGGAGGTCACTGAGTTGGAAATACAGACATTCTTCTCCGCTTCCTCCGTCTACTCTCCGCTTTCTCCGTTTCAAACAAAAGCCCGCAAGCACATCCGCCCCCATCCGCCAGATTAAGGTTTTCAGGGCACTAGGGCTAGCCGAGCGCCTCGCGAACGGGATCCAACCCCTTGAAATTAACTCCCTTTCTCCCCTCTGCTATCCCCTCAACGGCGCCCTCCAAGCTCCCCACCCCGCGAAAAGAAAATTCCTAGCCGCCCCCCTCCCTGCCCCGTCCGGGGAAGGATATCGATGAAACGGAGCTTGAAGCTCCAGTTTCATAAGAGCTCCGGGCCTGGGATATCAATCTGAGTCTACTCCAGGCGACCGGTTTTCAAAAACCCGTGCTGAACCGCGACTTCGACCATCTTTCCTTCCACCGAAGTAAAGGTTACCTTGTCGTCACCGAACCGCACCGTCTTAACATTGGTGAACCCGCGAGGAATTTTGGCAACTCCCTGGATGTAATTGACGACCGTGGGTTTGTCAGGGGAGAGTTCTACGGCGGTGGCAAATCCGGCTTTGTTCACGAGGTTCGGCTTGAGAGAAGCGGCAAGGCCGTCGGCGAAGTAGCCACAGACATCCTCCAATCCCAGGCAACGGTTGCGTCCGTTCCAGGGTTCGGCATGGCGCCCCTTGTTGGCGATCCAGAATACGGTCGAATTCAAGATGGAAGGATCCTTCATGGAAAACCAGAGATAGCCCCTGCTTTCGCAGGTTGCCGCCAGCCAGGCGGGTTCGTCGCCCGGATTTTTGAAGATTTGAAGAAGATCTGTGTGTCCGGTTCGCTGGGGAAATGAGGTGCAGTCGGCATCCGCAGCGCCTTTCCAAATGAGGGGGATCTTGGTCAAGTCGGTGAATCTGGCGTTCATGGCGAGCGCTTGGTATTCCCTGTTCACGGGATTGCTGAATTGTGTCGGGTTGGTAAATCCCACTTCAAATTTGCTCGTCGCGATGCGCACGCTGCCCTCCTCTTCAGGCAAGGCCAGTGTCGCATGGTGACCCAGTGGCATCTTTCCCGAGTAGCCCGCCAGGGTGTGCGTGGAATAAATGATGTTGTGACCCTCAAGAAGCCGCAGTTCCTTGGTGGTTTTGCCGGACCGGGTCTTGGTCTTCATGCTGAGTTTGATGCTCGAGACCTTTCCTTTCTTGCCACTTCCGGCGAACGTCCACTTCGATGCCGACACTTCGCCGTGAGGCGTGTGCTTTTCACCATTTACTTCTTCGCCATTGCCGCCGAAGGGCATGCAGAAAAAATCTCCGCGCAAAGGCACCATGACCTCGGCAGGCATGCTGTCATGTTTCTCGTCCTGCCAGGGGCTGATGTAGTATGGCTGGATCGGATTGTTCGAGTTCGCGTAGAATTTGACGGGAGCCATATGACCGCCGGTCTCGGTCACAAACAAACTGACAGCGTCGGACTTGAGCCGCCATCCGGCTTGGCTGTGTTCGGTGGCTTTCTGGGCCGAAACGAATCCTGCAGCGGAACAGGTGAGAATCGTGGTGGTGATGAGTGCGCGTTTCATGATGAGAGTTTGTTAGCGAATTTGCCGGAATTTCACAACCACAAGCTCCCACCCGAAGTCCACATCGCCTCAGAAAACTGTTCGTGCCGAGGAAATGCCCACGTCAACGCGTGACTTCGATTCGAGGAGAGCCTTGGATTAGGAACCCGTGATCGGCGGCTCCTTGAGAGGCTCATCACCCCCCTCAAAAGCAAATTCCTAGCGGCTACGAAGCTTTGCTTCTTTTCGGGAAAATGCATTTCCAGATACTCTGCAGACGTTAGTAATAGGTTGTCTCTGAAAATAACCCCTTTAAATAAAGCAAAACATGAAACGACGTTATTTGATCCATTTGGGAATCTTGTGTGCATCGAGCCTCACAATCGCAACGGCGGCGGAAAAGGCCGAGGCGGAAAACCTTCCGGTAATCGACATTTCGAAACAGTCCGAACGGCACGTGGTCGTCGCCGCCGGTACGGAAGAGATCTACCAGGGCCACCCAACCACCGTCTTGCTGCCCGACAAGAAAACCATGTTCGCCGTTTGGAGCATCGGCCACGGCGGCCCGGGCGGCCCGATGGGTCGCAGCGACGACGCGGGGCTGACCTGGAAACGTTTGGACGATCAACTTCCCGAGAACTACAAAAAGCACCGCAACTGCCCGAGCATCTACCGCATGGTCGATCCGGCGGGCAAAGAGCGGATTTGGGTTTTCTCCGCCCATCCAGGAATTGCGCGCATTGTCAGCGAGGACGGAGGCAAGACCTGGAAGGAAATGCCCCGACTGGGCTTCCCGTGCGTCATGGCCTTCAGCTCCGTGGTTCAGCTGAAAGACGGCAGCTACCTCGGCATGTATCACCGCCGCCACCCCGATGGCTTGCAAGTGCTTCAAACGCGAACCACCGACGGCGGGTTGACATGGTCGGAGCCGAGCGTATCCGCGCAGGTCAAGGGCAAGGCCACCTGCGAGCCGTTCGTCTTCCGCTCGCCCGACGGGAAAGAACTGTGCTGCCTGATGCGAGAGAATACCCACAAAGGACGCAGTCTGATGATGTTCAGCAGCGACGAAGCCAAAACGTGGAGTAAGCCGCAGGACACGCCCTGGGGATTGACCGGCGACCGGCACGCGGGCGTCTATACACCCGACAATCGCCTGGTAATTTCCTTCCGCGACACGGCGCGCGGCAGCTCGACCCACCACCACTTCGTAGCCTGGGTGGGCACCTATGACGACATCCGCAAAGGCAGGCCTGGCCAGTATCGCGTGAAGCTTCTCCACAGCAACGCCGGCCACGACTGCGGCTACCCCGGCATGGAGATATTGGAGGACGGCACGGTAATCGCCACCACGTACATCAAGTACAAGCCCGGCAAGAAGCATCAATCGGTCATCAGCACACGGTTCACACTGGCGGAACTCGACCCCTTGGCCAAAGAGGCGGACGCTCGCCACAAAGACCGCTAGGCGAAAGAGAAGCCCGGCTTGGAGACCCGTAGAAATCCCGCTTGGAGATGGCCGCACCCTGATCCTCGAAGATTCCTGACTCCGCCGCCTCACTGAGTAGCTCTACCTAGCGAGATAGAGTTATTCTCGCTCATTGCGGGAAATTCTCAGCATCTTAATTTTGGACGTCCGACAGGCTCCTAGTGCATAGACAGATCTAAATCGTCGCTCTTTTTCGGTTTTTTGACTTGTACTTTTACAAATTACGGTTTCGTTAGGTGATGCCAAACAAAAAGCATCATATCAAGCTGACCCCGGATGAGCG
>CAJQKQ010000121.1 GCA_905478925.1 uncultured Verrucomicrobiales bacterium | reverse complement strand
CTATGCCGAGCGCTGGACGACGAAGCTTGCGTCCCAAAACAGTAGAGATTAGCTTAAGTAGTGTAATCCACAGCTTGGGTAGTTTGTTATCTATGTGGTTGGTTCTTACTTTGAAAACACTCATCCATCGCTACCGGTTCATCGTTCTGGCGCTCAGCATGCTCTTGTCGTTCCTGCCCGGCACAGTGCACGCCGGTGGCGTGGCGGTTCTCAAAGAGCAACCTTTTCACCGGGACAGCACCGCAAGACCCGTAGTCTATCTTCGCATCATCGACTCCCACGGACCCTATCTCCGTATCGTTACCTCACGGGGAAATGTCGACATTCAGCGGTCAAGGCTCGCGGACTACATCGAGACCCCTAGCTCAATACCCCAATCGGTTCAGACGGAAGCGGAAGCGGCTTTACTGCGGACTTGGGTATCTTCAATCGAGGCGTTCTCCGCCCGCTATTCGCTCAGTTCGGCATTGCTCGCTCAGTGCGGGGGGGCAATCTCGGCACATCTCGAACGTTTCGATTCGGGTGAAGTGCGATTTGAAGGCATTTGGGTCACACCGCAAGAGATCGCCTCCATGCTCGAGCGGCGGAAGCGCGAAGCCGTAGCATTGCGGAGGGATGAAATCGAGGAAGTGATCCGAAACGAAGCCCGCAAATCTGACGGATGGGTCTGGAAAAATGGAACACTAATCAGCCCACAAGAAGCAAACAAGGATCAGCCCACGGGGCCAACCAAATTGAGTGATACGCTGTGGCCACTGATCAGTCGTGATTTGGAAGGAGCCGGCAATGTAATCAAGAACCTCTCATCGCTCGCTGCCACTCAGAATGGAGCACTGAAAGTCCGGACTCAACGACTCCACAACACCATTCGAAATGTGTTTCGTGCTGAGTTCCTGCTTTCCCGCCAAATCTTCACCAACGCCACGGCTCGGTCAGAAGCATCCGCACATGATCGCCACGCTATCGAAAGGATGAAGCCGAATGGGTTCGGAACCATTCGCAAGGATGAAGCGCAAAAGTCTCGTAAAAAGGCTCTTAAAATCCGAAACGACGCGGCACAGCAACTGGAAATTCGGCGCGCTGCGCTATTACACCAACTCCGCGACGCGGAAACTATCATCACGGATTTTTATCAACTTGGAGAGCTTCGAGTCGCCCTTGCACTGGGAGAGACAATCCGTGCCATAGCAAAAAGGAGTTTTCCCAATGGTGGTTTCCAGTCGTCGCTGCCCGATGAAACTCTCGTCACGATTCGGAACACAATCTACCCTCGCAGGTGAGCCTGCGATCTCTAAAATAATCCGCGAACTGCCGCAGTGATAGGATATCGAATCCGTCCACGGGCGCGGTCTTGTAGTGTTTTGAAGTGGTCTCATTAGATAAGATCCGGAATCGGGGGTGTTTTCTCCTCTGCGGTGTGCAATCATCGCAATCTACTCCAAGAGCCACCCGATTCATGAACAGTAACGACATCCTACGCCGCCTCCGCTACGCCTTGAACCTCACAGATGGGCAAGTGGCGAAGGCCATCGCTCACACCGGAGGGGAGTCGAACCCGGCTCAAGTGAGGCGCTGGCTCTTGCGTGAGGACGATAATGGTTTCCTAGAGCTTTCAGACGCCGGACTGTGCCGGTTTCTGGATGGCCTCATCATTGAAAAACGCGGGCCTCGCCCCGATGGCTCCACTCCGGAACCGCTGGAATTTCTTCCCACCAACGAAGTTTTGAAAAAGCTTCGGATCGCCCTGGCTCTGCGCGACGACGAGGTCTTGGATGTCTTCGAGCGCGCGGAGTTTGTCGTCACCAAGGCCGAACTCGGATCGTTCTTCCGCAAGGAAGGGCAGCGCAATTTCAGCAAATGCCCCGAGCAGGTATTGCGGAAATTCATCCAAGGACTCGGCAAGGGACGGGATGACAATGAATGAGTGAACGCGTCTTTCTGTAGATCGCTCAATCGATACAGGGGAGTTGCGACCTGTCATATGTGATCCGCGCCCAGGAGAAATAATCCAGGGCGTGACTCACCCCAATGAATTGGTTGGTCGCAATTCCCGGCTGATGGATCATTTTTTTATCAGCGCGGTCAGCACGCCGTGGAGCATGCGGAGGTCTTCGTCGCTGGAGTTGCTGCGGGTTAGGACTGCGCGGAGCTTCCGTATCGTGTCTGGCCGTTGTCCTTCGGCTACGAAAAATTGAGATTCGTCGAGGGCTTGTTCGAGCCGAGTGAGGAAGGTTTGGGTTTCTTCGCGAGTTGCTGGGAGATCCGAGTTGGTGATGGTAGTAGATTCAACAGAACTGCTTTGGCGCCATTCCCAGCCGAATAGCAGCACGGCCTGGGCGAGGTTCAGTGAAGGAAAGTCAGGATTTGTCGCGAAATGGACGAGGCGGTCGGCGCGCGACAGAGTTTCATTGTCGAGACCGGAGGCTTCGGGGCCAAAGAGAATGGCGGTTTTCGGGGGGGGAGAGGCATCGACGATTTCACTGACCGCTTCGCGTAGGTCGAGACCGGGTATTCTGAGGCTGCGCTGGCGAGCCGTAGCGGCGAAGACGCGCTCGCAATCGCCAATCGCGTCGTCGATGTTGTCGTAGAGTTTCGCGTTATTGAGGACGTGGTCTGCATCGGCTGCCGTCGCGCGGGCACTTTCATTGGGCCAGCCGTCGCGCGGTCGAACCAGTCGCAGCTGATCGAGCCCACAATTGAGCATGGCGCGGGCGCACATGCCGATGTTTTTGCCGAGTTGGGTTTCGACGAGGATGATGATGGGTGGGGCAGCGACGGGGGAGGGCATATTTGGAGTAGGTGCGTCACCGCGCCTTGAGTCAAGCGGGCGTCGCCGCCCGCTTTTCAAATTCACATTCCCACAGGCGGCGGAGACGCCATCCCAGATCCAAGGGGCGGTGGCGCCGCTACTCCTTTTCGCCCTTATTTGGCTTCGGGAGCAAGGATCTCCAGCAACTCCACATCGAAGCAAAGCATGCCGCCGGGACGGGCACCGCCTTCTTGCTTGGGTCCGTAGGCGAGGCCTTCGGGGATCCAGAAGCGGCGTTTCTCGCCCGCGACCATCAGTTGAAGACCTTCAGTCCAACCCGGAATTACACCGCCCAGTGGGAACTGAGCGGGCTCACCACGAGTCACCGAGCTATCGAACATCTTACCATCGGTTTCCCAACCGGTGTAATGAACTTTGACCGTATCGGAAGCCTTGGGCTTCACTTTGCCTTCGCCAGCCTTGAGAACCTTGGAAGCAAGACCGCTTTCGGTCTTCTCTGCATCCGCTGGGGCGGCAGCCACATCTTCCGGCACGGCAGGAGCCGGAGCCGGTGGCTTGAAGGAAATCAGTTCGATATCCGCAGCGATGAATCCACCAGGAATCTTGGCCTCTGGAAGCCAGCAAGTGCGTTGTTCACCAGCGTTCATTTCAGAAATGATTCCGGCTAGCTCCGGAGAAAGCTTATCGAGCGGCATACTTGGCGGCTCAGGTTGAGTGCGGCTGTCCTGCAGCACTTCACCTTGCATGCTTTTGGCCGTGAAGTGGAAGGTCACAACGTCAGTGGCACCGGGCTTATCACCTTCACCCTTCTTGACCTGCTTGTAGGCGATTCCAGAAGCGGACTTCTCGGTGTCCGCCGGCACTTCCGCAATTGGAGGAGCTTCCTTGAAGGAAATCAATTCGATGTCGGCGACGATGAATCCACCGGGAATCTTGGCCTCGGGAAGCCAGCAAGTGCGCTGCTCACCGGCAGTCATCTCGCCAAGGAGTTCGGCCATTTCTGGCGGAAGCTGATCAAGCGGCACGCTAGGTGGTGCCGGCTGGGAGCGACTGTCCTGAACAGTCTGCCCTTCCATGGTCTTACCCGTGAAGTGGAAGGTCACGATGTTGCCGGCAGCGGGCTTCGCTCCCTCACCTTTTTTGACCAGCTTGTAGGCCACCCCAGAGGCGGTCTTTTCCGTGCCTTCCGGCGGCTTGGCTGCTTCCGGTGCGGCCTTGATACCAAGCAACTCCACATCGAAACAAAGCATTCCACCCGGACGAGGGCTGCCCTCGACCTTTGGTCCATACGCCAATTCCCCTGGAATCCAGAAGCGGCGCTTCTCTCCTTCGACCATGAGTTGCAGACCTTCCGTCCAGCCCTTGATCACGCCATTCAGCGGGAAACTGGTAGGTTCGCCACGCTCCACAGAGCTATCGAACTGCTTTCCGTCCGTGGTCCAACCCGTGTAATGGACGGTCACGGTATCGGCGGCGGCAGGTTTCTTATCACCTGTTCCGGCATTGAGAACTTTTGAGGCCAGACCGCTCGCGGTCTTTTCGGCATCGGCGGGGGCGGCGGCTACATCAGAGGGTACTTCAGGCATCTTATTTTGTGGTTGTGCAGCCTCTTCTTTTGGCTCGGCTGCAGGAGCTTTCACGTCCGAAGTCTCCTCGGAACGTAATATGGTAGGCACCGACGCAAGCAAGGCGGCGGTCATTAGGGGTGTCAGGGTCCGGGCTTTCATGGAAAAAAGGAGCATCCACGCCAAAAGCCGTGTGTCAACCGCCCGAATAGTCCTTTGCTTCATTCTCCGCCTAAATGGGGGCTGCGCACCCGGTCTAGTGCCCTGAAAACCTTAATCTGACGGATGGGGATTTTTAAGGTCTTGAGAAAATGGCTTCCGATGGCAAGCGTGTTCCCAAGGCCATCGACAGCGGTGCCAAACCCATCGCCCCCGCTCAGATCGACATCTTGCAGGATCTGGACGAAACCCCAGTTGTCGGGGACTCCTTGATTGCGTTCGTAAATGAACACGCTGCCTGTGCCATCGTGCTGGGGAGCACCCACGGCGAGGTAGGATTTCCCAGCGGATTCGTCCTCAAACACAGCGATCGATTGGCCGAACCGGTCGCCGGTGACAGGGGTTTCAGCAGCTGGGATCACCACGCTTGTCTTTTCATCCCACGCGCCAGCTCCTCCCTGATTCTCATGGAAAAGCTAAACCTTTCCGCTGTCCTTGCCTGGAGAACTGATCGCCATTACCTCGCCGATCCCGTCGGAGGCAAAGCCGAACTCATCGCCCGGCAACCCCTCACTGGCGAGAGCTTCCTCCTGCTGCGTCCCCACGACGGGATCGACAGTGATCGGGAAAACGGCGTCCGCGAGCTCCGCTTCAAGTGAGAGACTCCAGTTGCCTGCCGTTTCATGAAGTTCCATCCGCGACGGCAGCCGACGTTGCTGGAAGCTTTGTTAATCGATCCATTTTCAACGAGTTCGCTCCGATCGAAGTTAGCTCCCCGGCGCACTGGGGAGATCCCATCCCAAGTACCACTGGGGGACTCAACGCTGAGGTCAAAGCTATCCTCTTTGACGACCTCAAGGGCTACAGCAATTTCCGGAAAGCCAGATCCCGCTTTTCATTAATTTTTTCATCACAAAGGCGGCCGAACTTTGCGCCGCAGAAAGCGGAATACAGTTCAGGAATATGTGGGGTGATTGCTTCTACATCGTTTTCGACGATGTGAGGGCGGCGGCTCGTTTTGCGATCCAGTCCTGGAAAAGGCCAGCTTCTCCGGACAGCACACCAGCCGCGCTGCCCGGATTGAGCTGATCACCGACGAGGGTCAGATTTTCGTGAGCTAGCCCTTCGCCTGTCTTGCCGCGGAAGGCAATGCGCCGGAGTTGGAGTTCGAATACCTCGGCCGCCTGCCGCTTGCGAAGGGTTACGGCGGCGAGGGGCTGTTTCTTCTTTTGTGAGAATAGACCCATGCGGTCACGTCCCGAATTTTTGTTGCTTCGGGAGGTGTTTGGCGGGTATTGGGAGCGCAGCTGCAATTGTCGCCGCCGAAATGGGCAGGATATCCCTGTCAGATAAACTTAAAGAAGATATTCCAATGGCCTTCACACCAAGCAAAGATCACAAACGCCGGGAGCGGGAGCAGAAGAAGATGGATAAGCGCATAGCCCGTGACGAGGCGAAAGCAGAGAAGCTCGAAGCCGATCGGGCCGCGGAAGACGCTGCCGCCGAAGAGGCCGTCAAACAGGCTGAGGTGGATGCCCAGGCCAAGATCGAAGCAGATTTCGAAGCGGAGTTGGAAGCGGAGGCTGCGGACGAGCTCAAATCAAAAGCGGCTTGCTGAGATTGGCTTTGCGGTCGTCTTGTTACCGAGCGACCTGCTCTCCGATAGCTCGATGGAGAGACGTTTCCCGGATGAGTTCTGGAAATGGAGGTGGGTGGAGATCACGGGCTGGTCGGCTGATCCCCTGATTTCGGAGAAGCGGGATTATCGCCGGAGGCGGCTGCTTTACTGCTGGATCGGATCTGGCCGATACCCTTGGCGAGCTTTTTGAGGTCGCGGTCGAACTCAGGGCCGGGGCGGAGCTCGAAGGATTGCTGGAATGTAATCCGCGACATGGAGGCGGGGAGTTTGCTTTCTTCCGGCATGCGGACGCGCCCGATGAGGACGGGGACGATGGGGATGCCGCGCTCAAGTGCCAACTCGGTCTCTATCCTCACGAAATCGGCGGGATCGTCGAGCCTGCGCTTGCCATCCTCTCCCTGCGCGTTGAGCCAGTTTTCCCCGATGATGGCAACGAATACGCCACAGGTCTGGATCTCCATGGAGAGTTGGTCGCGGAAATCGACGCCGAGCGGGATGGAGTTCACGTCCTTGAAAATCTGATCCTCCCCGAAGCGGCGGGAGAGGAAGCGGTAGATGTTGTCCGCCGCCACTGCGGCATCGCTGCGGCGGTAGGAAAGGAACATCCGCCCGCTACGGGATTTCTTCCGCCTGCGGAGTAGGACGATGAGCCCCATGGCGACGGGAACTGGGATGGCGGCGCCGAGGAGAAGCCATGGGCTGATGGAAGAATCCGGAGGCGCTGCGGGGATCAGGCTGAGCAGACGCTGGCGGACTTCCTTTTCCCCGGCGGAGGCGAACACCTGTCCGATTTCCAGTCGCACCTTTTCCTGCTGCTCGCCGGTGGGCGCGGGGAGGGTGGGGGCGCCGTTCACGCGGCCGAGCAGGATGGCGATGGGGTCTTCTGCATCGCCTGAGGATGTCCCGGATGATCTCGTAGGACGGGAGAGTGCCGCAGGAGGCCAGCAGGTTGATCGCCTCGATGCGCGATTGCTGGGAGCTGCTGCGGTCGAACACTTCGAGCGCTTGGCTCTTCCATTTCGCGACCCGTGGTTCGCCGAGGGCATTCGGCATCATGGAAATCGTCCGTAGCATCCAGGGCAGCAGAGTCTCTTCGGTATCATTCGCCTGCCATGGCAGGCGGAGTAATTCTGACTCTCTGTTGGCGCGCCCGTGTAGCTCGTCGGTGCGTTCGATGTTGAGGCATGGGCGTTGACCGCCGCGAACAGCCAGCAATGCATCAAGGGGAGAATTAGGTGCAGCTACCGGCCGTTTCTTTTGTTCATATTGTAAATGGAGGGGAATTCGGTGGTTGTGCCCGAGTCTTTGATTGATGCGGAAAAATTCATCGAATCACCTATCGGGTTCACTGCAATCCGTTGTGATTGAATTGGCATCTCTTTGAACTGTATAGTAAGAAATCCGATATTTCAAGGTGAACGCAGCGCTTTAAACTGCCACTAGGGGAGGAGTGCGGTGGATATCTCGCGAGGAAAACGTTGGGAGCACTTTCCCCCTTCAATTCACCCTTCGATGAAGCGGTCGAGGGACTGGAGGAGTTCGTCGGAGCGTTTTATGTGATAGATTTCCGAGGGCTCGATGGAGAGGCGTTTTCCGGCGGAGTTCTGGAAGTGGAGGATGATGGGGGTGGTGCCGGGGTGGCCGGTGATGTGGTAGCGAATTTCCTCAAGGTCTTTGGAGGAGTGGCGGTGGGTCCAGAGGAGGAGTTCCACTGGGCCTTTGCCGTTGACGGAAGCCTTGCGGGTTTTGAGTTCGCTGAGGCTGCCTCCGGTGAGGCGGCGACCGCCACTGCGGTCGTCGATCTGGATGCCGACCTTGAGGCGGATGATGTTGCCGGGTTGGAGTATGCCGGAATCGCGGGCGGGGATGAATGATTCCGACCAGAGCATGATTTCGCAGGAGCCGGTGAAGTCTTCGACGGTGAGTATGCCGAAGGGTTTTCCGGCTTTGGTCATGCGGCTTTCCAATGATCGGACCATGCCGGCGATGGGGTAGCGCTCGCGGGGGTTGTCGAGGGGGATCTCGTCGATGAGGCCGATGCGGTTGTATTTGTCGGAGTTCAGGACGGAGCGGTATTTGTCGAGCGGGTGGCCGGTGACATAGAAGCCGAGGAGTTCCTTCTCATGGCTGAGGCGGTCGTCTTTCGACCATTCCTCGACGGTGTTTGCTGAGGGGGTGCCTTTGACGACGGGTGGGGGTGAGAAATCCGCGGCATCGAACATGGATGACTGGCCGGAGGCTTTGTCTTTCTGTGCGGCGGAGGCGGAGGCGACGACCTGCTCGAGGCGGGAGAACATGGTGGCGCGGTTCTCGCCGGTCCAGTCGAGGGCTCCGGCTTTGACGAGGTTTTCGAGGATACGTTTGTTGATGACTTTGGAATCGAGGCGTGAGGAGAAATCCTCGAGGGAGAGGTAGTTGCCGTTTTCGGTGCGCTCCTTGATGGCGGTGGCCATGGCGGCTTCGCCGACGTTTTTGATTGCGGCCAGGCCATAGCGGATGGCTTTGGCTCCGCCCTTGGTTTCCTCGGGGGTGAAACGTAGGAGGGATTTGTTGAGGTTGGGCGGGAGGATTTCGATACCCATGCGGTGGCACTCGGCGACGAAGACTGTGATCTTGTCGGTGTTGTTGACTTCGTTGGAAAGCAGGGCAGCCATGAACTCGACGGGGTGGTTCGCCTTCATGTAGGCGGTCCAGTAGGAGATGTGGCCGTAGCAGGCGGAGTGGGATTTGTTAAATCCGTAACCGGCGAAGGCGTTGATCTTGTCGAAAATCGTGTTGGCGAGTTTTTCCCCGATGTCGTTGTGCTGCTTGGCACCGGCGATGAATTTCTTCCGCTCGAGCTCCATCTTCTTGACGTCCTTTTTGCCCATGGCGCGGCGCAGGAGGTCGGCGCCGCCGAGGGTGTATCCGGCGAGGACTTTGGCAGCGTTTTGCACCTGCTCCTGGTAGATCATGACGCCGTAGGTGTTGCCGCAAATCTGCTCGAGCAGGGGGTGCTCGTACATGGCTTTCTTGCCTTTTTTTACATCCAGCATCTGGTCGATGAACTGCATGGCGCCGGGGCGATAGACGGCGATCAGGTCGATGATGTCATCGATACTACGTATCTCGTACTTCTTGCAGGTCTCGACCATGCCGCCAGACTCCAGCTGGAAGACCCCCATGGTTTCACCACGGTTGAGCATATCGAAGGCGGGTTGGTTATCGAGGGGGGCTTTTTCGATATCGAAGTCCGGCAGGTGCTTGCGGATGTGGCCGACGGCGTCGTGGATGACGGTGAGGTTTTTCAGTCCGAGGAAATCCATTTTCAGGAGACCCACTTCGGTGATGGCCCCCATGTCGTACTGGGTTACGACTTCACCTTCGTTGCCGCGGGTGAGGGGGACGTGTTCGTCGAGTGGGCGGTCGCCGATGACGACTCCGGCGGCGTGGACGCCGACGTTGCGATTGATTCCTTCGAGGCGGAGTACGTAGGTCCAGAGTTCCTTGTAGGTGGAGGAGGATTCGATGAATTCGCGGAGTTCCTCCTTGGTATCCCACTCGCCCTGGAGTTTTACGCCGGGCTTGGCTTCGATCATTTTGGAAATCTTATCCGCCTCGCCGTAGGAGACTCCCATCACACGGGCGACATCGCGGATGACGGATTTCGCGCCCATGGTGCCGTAGGTGATGATGTGGGAAACGGATTTCTCGCCGTATTTTTCGCGGACGTATTGGATGACCTCGACGCGGCGGGACTGGCAGAAATCGATGTCGACATCGGGAGGGGAGACACGCTCGGGGTTGAGGAAACGTTCGAAGAGGAGTCCGAACTGGAGCGGGCAGATATTGGTGATGCCCATCGCGTAGGAGGCGAGCGACCCGGCGGCGGAGCCACGGCCGGGGCCGACGGGGATGTCGTTGTCGCGAGCCCACTGGATGAAATCTGCGGTGATGAGGAAGTAGGATGCGAAGCCGAGGGAGTTGATGGTATCGACTTCGTATTTCAGGCGTTCCTGGACTTCGGCGGAGTTGGCTTTTTCCGCTCCGTAGTGGTTGAGGACTCCTTCCTGGCAGATTTTCATGAGGTATTCCTCACGCGGGGAGCCATCCGGAGTGGGGAACTGCGGGTATTTTTCGGATGAGGTGGCGTCGAGCTTGATCTCGACGTTGCAGCGCTCGGCGATGCGGAGCGTGTTGTCGCAGGCTTCGGGTATGTCCTTGAAAATTTCGCGCATTTCCTCGGCGGTCTTGAAATGAACTTCCGGGGTGTAGCGCATGCGGGTTTCATCGATGACCATGGATCCAGTGCCGATGCAGATCATGACGTCGTGGGCTTCGTGGTCGTCGCGGTTGAGGAAATGGACATCGTTGGCGGCGACCACCGGGAGGTCGAGCTGCTTTGCGAGATCGATGAGCTGAGGGAGGAGGTTGAGCTGTTTCTCGAGGCCGTGGTTGTGGAGTTCGACGAAGGTATTTTCCTGTCCGAAGATGTCGCGGAGTTCAGTCAGGGCTGCGAGGGCATTTTCCGGATCATCTTTCAGCAGCCATTCATTGACCGGGCCGGAGATGCAGCCGGAGAGGCAGATGATGCCTTTGGAATGGGCGCGGAGGTTCTCCCTGTCGACGCGCGGTTTGCCATTATACATGCCATCGAGGTGGCCGATGGAGGTGAGCTTTGAGAGATTTTGCCAGCCCTCGTTGGTCTCTGCTAGGAGGGTGAGGTGGGTTGCGTTCTTGCGGTTGAGAACTTTCTTTTTTTCTGAAGCGGCGAACGGGGCAAGGTAGATTTCGCAGCCGAGTATTGGTTTCACCCCTGCTTTCAGGCAGGCTTGGTAGAAGTCGATGGCTCCGAAGAGATTGCCGTGATCGGTCATGGCGACGGCGGGCATGCCGAGCTCGGCGGCACGGGCGGCAAGCTCCTTGGTGCGGATCATGCCATCGAGCAGGGAGTAGGCGGTGTGTAGGTGAAGGTGGACGAAGGAGTCGGACATGCGTTGGTAAATTGATGATGGAAGAGTGGGGCAATGTCCAGAGGTCAGACTCCGGAAACCTGAGATGGGGTGATTATGCGGTTGATTTCATGGGCGGGGATGGCTTGCATGTGCATCCGCCGTCGGCGGAAAGATCTTATGTCCGAAGAAAACACACTCCCAGCAGTACCCGGTGGCCCCTTGGGCGAAATTTCACAAGAACCTCCGGCGCTGGAGATGTTTCTCGATAAGCACCAGATGAAACTGATCGTGCTCGCCGTGATACTGGCGCTTGCGGCCGTCGCTTATGTCATTATCGATGGGATCGAGAAAAGCGCGCAGGAGACGGCAGGCGTCTTGCTTTCGAAGGCGGAGGATATTTCCGAGCTCCAAGAGGTGGTGAAAAACCATGAGGGAACCGTCGCCGCGGATAGCGCCAAGGTTCTATTGGCCGAGAAGCAGTGGGAAGACGGCCAGCAGGACGATGCGATCGCGACCCTTGAAGCTTTTGTTGGAGGTGATGCAAGTCATCCCGCTAGACCCAGCGCGTTAGCAAGTCTGGCCGCCAAGCTGTTGTCCCAGGGCAAGACCGAAGAGGCTGCGGAGATGTTCCATGAGATCGCGGACAGCCCCAATTCTCGCCACCTTGCTTCGTATGCATGGATTTCTCTGGGAGACATCGAGCTTTCCAAGGGAGACAAGGACGCCGCAGCCAAGGCATACGAAACGGTGGAGCGTGAGTTTCCGGAAAGCCCGTTTGCCCAGGAAGCGATGCAGCGCAGCCTGCTACTGAAGGCGGAGGCTCCTGTTGAGGTGGCGGCACCGATTGTTGTGCCCGATGCAAACCTGACCGGTGAGGATGACGGAATTTCCATCACCGATCCGAATTCCAATGATCTTATCGAGGCAATCAAAGGTGGGGGCGTGAATCCAGGCTCCAACCCACTCCTGCCGACGCAGAAAATCCCCGAATAATCGGGGGGAAACGCATTGACAGGGCGGTTTTTCAGCCATTACTTTTCGGCGTGTTCAAGAAAGTCATTGGCCAAGAAGCAAGCGAACAAAAAAAGCCATCGCTAACCACCCCCGAAGAGCGTGCGCCTCAGGCCACTGCGCCTTCGCCCAGCAGGGATTCCGCTTCGGGTTACGGCTCGTCGGTACCCGCCGGGAAGTCTTCCGCGGGAAACACCCGCAATGTCCTTTCCTCGGATGTCGAGATCAAGGGGATCGTCAAGTTTCAGCACGACCTCATCGTCGATGGCAAGATCGAGGGTGACATCCAGTCGACCGGTAACCTCACGGTAGGCGAAAACGCGCGACTCAAGGCGGAGATCAAGACGGGAACCGTAGTGATCTACGGAAAAGTTCATGGCAACATGACCGTGACGAACCGGGTTGAACTCAAGGCCGGCGCGGAGGTTATCGGCGATATCAAGGCAGCAGTGCTAACCATCGAGGCGGGCGCAATTTTCGTCGGCAAATCTACGGTGGGAACACCAAGCCAAGCGCCTTCTTCCGGGCCGGTATCGAAGCCAAGCCAGAATTCGCCGTCCACGTCCCAGCCGGCGGCGATGGCAGGCAAGTGATTTTTGCCGAGGGAAAATTTCATTTTTCCGCGGAAACCATATCGGGGGCACAGGGGTTGAATTGAACGCGAGGCACATCGAACTCGTCTGTCCGGCTTGTGAACATCGCCAGATGGAACCTTCCATGGTGATATCCACCCTTTGCCGGTCTTGCGGCCAGCATATGGATGTGCGGGATGGCAAACCTGTGATCCGGCCAAAACACGCGACCCGGCTTGCGAGCCCGGGGAAACCTCCTCTCCAGTACCCTACGACGGGCGGTGGACCCAAGGTGGCGGTGAAGAGCGAGAAACGTGCAAGCACCGGTTTTCTCAGGAAAATATTCCATCGCGAACGTCCACCGCGCTCGATCGAATGCTACCATTGCAGCAACAAGTTCAATGTCGTTCCCGCCGCCCAATCCAGCCAGTGCCCGAAGTGCGGCGGATACATCAGCCTCACAGATTACGAAATCGATCATGCCTGGAGGCGGCGCATCCAGACCCGTGGGGACGTCAAGATACTCAAGGAAGGGTCGATCATCGGAGTCCAGGTTCAGTGCCATGATCTTACGGTTCTGGGGAAACTCGCTGCGCCGGTCGATTGTTCCGGTGTTCTTCGGATCAGGAGCCATGGCAAGATTGTTGGTAACGTAAGTTGTGCCGAACTCAGGGTGGAGCGCGGGGCAGAGGTCGAATTTCAAGGTGATGTCCGTGCTGAGAAGGCCTACATCGACGGCAACGTGAAAGCGCAGCTGACGTGTACCGGAACGATTGTGCTTGAGAAGAAGGCGCACCTGCAGGGGCTTGCCCGTGCCGGGGGACTGGTGGTCAAGGCCGGAGCCAAGCACAGCGGGCTTATGGAAGTCGTAAGTCCTGAGATCGCGGGTTGAGGGACGATTGGCTCTTGCATTTCCCCCCATCGGTTGGGAGATTCCGCCATGCAAACCGCCTTGGATCTTAAAGGGGAAATCCTCGAACTGAAACGCGCTAGGAACGCAATTATCCTGGCTCACAATTACCAAACAGGGGACATCCAGGATGTCGCCGATTATGTAGGCGATTCCCTCGGGTTGGCCTATCAGGCGAAAGCCACGGACGCCGAGGTGATCGTCTTCTGCGGCGTTCATTTCATGGCCGAGACCGCGAAGATCGTCAACCCGTCGAAAACCGTGGTGCTGCCCGACAAAGATGCTGGCTGCTCGTTGGAGCAGTCGTGCCCCGCCGACCAACTTGAGGCCTACTTGAAGGAGAACGCTGAAAAGAACTACTACGTCATCGCCTACATCAATTGCTCGGGTGGGGTGAAGGCGCTCTGCGATGTCATCTGCACCTCCGGGAACGCGGTGAAAATTGTCAACCTGGCGCCGCCGGATCGTCCCATCCTTTTCGTGCCTGATGCGAATTTGGGCGCATGGGTAATGGAACAGACCGGGCGGAAGATGGATCTGTGGCAGGGCGCTTGTTATGTCCATGTTGAGTTCACCAGGGATTCGATCAATAGGATCAAGTCGGAGTATCCCGATGCGCTGGTCGTCGCACATCCCGAGTGCACTCAGGCGGTGCGGTTGCTGGCCGACGAGGTTTGCTCCACGGAGAAAATGATTCATTTCTGCAAGAACGCAGCTGTGAAGGACATCATCGTCGTCACCGAGAGCGGCATGCTCCACAGGTTGAAACGGGAATGCCCTGACAAGAATCTCATTCCTGGTCCCACGGATCGCTGCGCCTGCGCCGACTGCCGCTACATGAAAATGAACACCATGGAGAAGCTCAGGAATTGCCTGAGGGATCTCCAGCCAAGGGTGGAAATGGATGAGGAGACGAGAAAGCGTGCGGAACTTCCGCTCCTCAGGATGCTCGAGCAGTCCAAGTGATTGGCCTCTGCATCTGAAATGATTTGCAATCCGCCTTTCCCAGAGCTAGGTAATTACGTTGTGAATGCTTAATTTTGGAGAATCCGATTGACGAATTCCCTTAGCCCCATCTGAATCACTAAAAATTTATGAAAAGCTCATCTAAAAAAAACGTCAACCGCGGCTTCACTCTCGTCGAACTTCTTGTCGTAATCGCCATTATCGCGGTTCTCGCTGCAGCAGGGTTCGCGGGCGGTGCCGCAGCCATGAACAAGGCTCGTAAGGTTTCCGCGCAGGCGATGGCCACTTCGATCCAGATCGCAGCCGACCAATTCTACACCGAATATTCCGCGCTCCCAGATCCGGGAACAAACGATAGCGACAAGGAATTCAACACCACATCCGGCGAGGGCATCACGCTTCTGGAGATCCTTGCAGGAGTGGACGACGGCGACCAGAACGCCCGGAAAATGCGCTTCCTCAGCGGCAAGGAGGCCAAGAACAGCAAGGACGGCATCGAATACGGCTTAAATGGGGACTCCATCGCCGGAATGTATGATCCGTGGGGACAGCCATTCTACATCTGGTTGGACTACGATTATGACGAGCGCCTGAGCTTCACGCCGCAGGGTCTTTCCAAAACATACAAGCTGAATGGCCGCCGTGTTGCCGTATACAGTCAGGGAGTCGCCCAGTCCGGCGATGCGAAGCCCAGTACCCTGGTGAAAAGCTGGTAGACCCGGGGGATTACCTGCTAGATACTTGAAATTCAAGTTTACTTAAGCATCTTTCGCTGCTACTTCTTCGTCGTGAAGATTCTGTGTACCATCGCTTTGGTTATTTGCTTGGCTTCCTGCAACACCAGTATCGGTGTCTGGCGGGATACGAAAGCCACCTTTCACTGGTCGAAAGAAAAAATCCAGGGCTCCGAAGGTGGCGAGCAGGAGTATGAATATGGAGCTCCGGTTTATTAATCTCATGGGGAAAATCCTAAGAACGCCTTGGTTGCCGTTGATCTGCCTTTATCCGAGCCTCGCTTGCGGGGCTGGATACTACCTACCGAACCAAGACGCTTTCGCCACGGCACGTGGCAATGCCTTCGTGGCAACCGCAGATAGCCCCGCAGCTGTTTTCTACAATCCTGCGGGTCTGACTCAGTTAAAAACCGCACAAGTGCAGGTAGGCTTTTATTCTATCGGTTTAGGTAACTAGGCGGACGTGGGTGGCGAGAAGACGGATGCAGAAACCGAGCTTCAAACGGCGCCTCATGTTTTCTATGCGCGCCCCGTCAACGACCGGCTCGGTGTTCAGTAATGCGTAGTTGAGGATTTTCGCGAAGGCCGAGGAACCTTCGTATGGATCCCGAAGCATCATGTTCATCATTTCATAGTCGCCTGCGTAGCCAAGCGGCTTCGTGAAGGTGCGGAACAGGAAGGGTGAACAGAGAACGATGGGGTGGAGCTGCCTTCGGACGTAGGACTTGTGGACGGCAACGCCAGCCTCGCCGACTTCGTTTGCGACCTTCTCGAACGATTCCATCGAGGGTATGATTTCCTCGACGACACGCTGTTCCACCTTCGCAAAGATTTCCCGTTCCATGTCCTGCCTGCGGCGTGTGACAGTCGTCCTGATGCCGACATCGATTCCTGTCAGCCAGTGCTGCACGCCGCTGAGCATGCTGGAGAGATCAGCCACAACGATCTTGAAAGGGTCGATTACTTCGTTCCCGGTTTTCCACTCGGTCATGAACTCCGAGAACTGCGACTTAAGATCCGCATTCGGTTGCCTTTGTCCGATTTCTGCTGAGATTCCTGCGAGGAAGTCGACCTCCATCCAACCCTCGTCGAGCATCGCTTCGCAGACGAGTACGATACCGGTATTGAGGAGACGGCCTTGCCGTTGTAGAGAAGCCTGCGAGACGCCATAATGCGGAAGTCTGAGAGGACTTCCGACAACTGTAGGATACTGTAAGGGTTGTAGATTTCGAATACGACTGAGTATCGTTTTATTCGCAGAAGGTTTGCTGTGAGTTCAGTGCCTTGGCTATTGCGGCATGTGATGACGCTTTGGGACGATTTACTCTGATTGAGATCCATTCGAGGGTGTTGATCGCACAACTTTTTGCAAATTCCGCAGGAATTCACAAGCGACATGACCCGTATCGGTCAATTTTCCCGGATTTCCCGGATGATGGCCGTTTTTGGATAACGATGGCCGTTTATGGGCAATGAATAGTCTTTCGGGAGGTGAAATTTGAGTTAATTTATTTCCAACAGAGGCTATTTTTTTCAGTGAAAGCTAACAAAAACCTCTGCGACATATCCTGTGTCTCCGATGATAGAGTCGGGCGAAATAGCGTGATCCGGAGGGAAACCGCCTACGCCCGTTTCTATCCGGAGGCCATTTGGGGGGAATGTGCCATAGTGGGCGCGGGCTGGTATCAGTCCGCGCCTTTTTCTTGCAAACGATCATTTCCGTATGCCGACTCCGCTTGCCAAGCGGGTGGGTTGCGCCTAGACCTCGTGCCGATGAAAAGACGATACGCAATCATTTCGATGGCCTGTTTTGCGCTGCTCGGTGCCTGCAAGGGCGAGAAGCAGCAAGAGCCGGTGAACGGTGGAGATGCTCGAGCAGCTCCAAAAGTGCGCTTCAAGACGAACAAGGGGGACTTCGTCCTTGAGTTGAATGCCGGGAAGGCACCTGTCACGGTGGCGAATTTCCTAAAATACGTGAATGCCAAGCATTATGACGGAACGGTGTTTCACCGTGTGATCGACCGTTTCATGATCCAGGGCGGCGGCTTTGCGCTTGATGGCGGAAAGCTCGTCGAAAAGAAATCCGGAGAGGGAATTAAAAACGAGGGGCAGAACGGATTAAAAAACGACAAGGGCACCATCGCGATGGCGCGGACGAGAGATCCGAACAGTGCGACTGCGCAGTTTTTCATCAATGTGGGTGACAACGCGATGTTGAACTATCCGAGCAACGGAGGCTATGCGGTTTTCGGTAAAGTCATCGAAGGCATGGATGTGGTGGAGAAAATCAAGGGGGTGAAAACCGCATCAAAACAGATCGTCATGCGTCACCCTGCGACAGGTGAAACCATGTCGTCTCAGGCGGGCGATGTTCCGGTTGAGCCGGTCGTGATT
Source organism: uncultured Verrucomicrobiales bacterium (assembly GCA_905478925.1). Taxonomy (GTDB): domain Bacteria; phylum Verrucomicrobiota; class Verrucomicrobiia; order Verrucomicrobiales; family Akkermansiaceae; genus Luteolibacter. The sequence goes on along the minus strand of CAJQKQ010000121.1, from coordinate 29,845 downwards.
GAGAGCGCGACCGTGGTCGAGTGAGACCCCACCCGCCAAACCGATGCAAATCTGGCTCTGCCCGCTCCTGGCCTTCCTTCTCGGATCGGTTCCTTTCGGACTGATTATTGCGAAGGCCAAGGGCATCGATATCCGCAATCACGGATCCGGTAACATCGGGGCGACGAATGTGTTCCGCATCGTCGGCAAAAAATACGGCCTGAGTTGTCTTTTCCTGGACGCGCTCAAAGGCTTCATCCCGGTGGTGATCGCGGTCAATCTCGTTCGTTTTTCCGGGCGTGAGCCGCTGTTACACATAGATTTTCTTGACCCGCTTGCCTTGGTTCTACCTGTTGGCGAACAACTCAAGGTGCAGTTGGTGCATGTTTTCTCTGCTCTGGTTGCTGTGCTCGGGCACAACTATTCGCCATGGATTGGATTCCGGGGAGGGAAGGGGATTGCTACTTCGGCAGGGGTGCTGATCGCACTGATGCCGGCCGCCGTTGTGCTTCTGGTCGTTGTTTTCGGGATTACTCTATTTACTACGCGATTCGTCGCGGTCGCCAGCATGGTCGCTGCAGCATCGCTGCCGATTCTCACCCACGTCGGCGCGCGTTTTCACAAGACAGCGCAAGGTGTTAGCCTCTGGGAGGCGGGCACTTGGAACAAGCCACTGTTCTTTTTCTCGGTGCTCATCGCCATCCTCGCCATTTGGAAGCACCGTGCCAACATTCGGCGCCTGAAGGACGGCACGGAATCGCGCTTTGCCTGGGGTGGTAAAACAAGGAACACAGATCTTGATCTATGAAATTTGACAGCGCAGCCATCCTCGGATCGGGTTCCTTCGGGACTGCGATCGCGAAACTACTTTCTCCCAAGTTAGATCGGATACTTCTCATTGGCCGGGATGTCGATGTGGCAAACGGCATCAACGTGCGACACCGCAACCCCCAGTATCTCACCGATATCAGCTTGCCTGAAAATGTCACCGCGGGAATCGAAATCTCCGGTGCGGCAGGGCATCCGCTGCTGATCTTCGCCGTGCCAACCTCCGCAACGCGCCGCTGCGCGGAGGAGATCGCGAATGCAGGCCTGCCCGCTACCGCAGTTCTGCTTTCCTGTGCAAAGGGGATCGAGAAAAGCTCAGGTGACAGAATGAGTGAAATTCTCCATGAAGTGTTTCCTGGAAATCCCGTTGCCGTGCTCTCGGGGCCGAATCACGCCGAGGAAATTGCCTTGGGGCAACCGGCTTGTGCGGTGATTGGATCGGTCGATGCCACGATTGCGGACGGGCTTCAGGAGGTGTTCACACTTCCTCATTTTCGCCCTTACACGAGCACCGATCTTGCGGGGATCGAACTGGGCGGTGCGATCAAAAATGTTTATGCCATCGCTGCCGGGATCGCGCACGGCCTGGGTCTCGGCGATAATGCCGTGGCCGCGCTAGTCACTCGTGCACTGGCGGAAATGACCCGCCTTGGGATCGCCTTGGGGGGGCAGATGGAGACCTTCGCCGGCCTGTCCGGTGTGGGCGACTTGCTGGTGACCTGTTTTTCCGAGCACTCGCGCAACCACCGGGTGGGCGTCGCACTCGGGAAGGGCAAGACTCTTGAGGAAACCGTCCAAAGCCTAGGGATGGTCGCGGAGGGTGTCCCGAACACACTCTCCATCCACGAGGCCGCCCGTCGTGCCGGGGTGCGGACTCCGATCATCGATGCGATGTATTGCATTCTCTACGAGGGCAAACCGGCGGCAAAAGCACTGATGGAATTGCTTTCCCGGGACACCCGCAGTGAATGCGAATAAGAATCCCGATCTGAACGACGGGAGCCAGGTCAAACTGCCGTATGACTCTTGGTCTGCGTATTTTTTGTCCGTCCGAATTTCACCCCTAGCCACTCGACAAGGAATACAAGCGCCGCACCGAGCAGGGTCAGCAGGATTGCGGGCACCGTGGGTTTTTCATTGAGCGGGGGCATATGCCAATTGGTGTAGCCGGTTTCCACGAATTCCTCCCCATCGGATTTCGATTTTTTCACTTCCTCGAATGTGCCTGGGCGCGGGACAAATTTCCGATCTTCAGTTTTCACGATATAGGCACCTTCAGCATCCTGTTTGTAAACCGTGTCCTTCCAAGGCCAGATCAAGACAAGGGAACCGATGATGAAGCCCGTGATCAAGGCGACGGCAATATCGTGATGTCGTTTGAAAATCCACGAAAGGATATGCGAGAGGAGTAGCAAGCCGAGGCCGCAACCAAACGCGAATGGAAACAGTATTGCCAGATCGCGATCACCGATCGCCCCGAGCACGAGTGCGTAGTTGCCCAGCAATAGCAGGACATACGATCCTGAAACCCCCGGTATGATCATGCTCGAAATCGCCGCAGCGCCGCAGACGATGAGAAAGGCGGGGTGATCATTGCGGGAGCCCTGTGGCAGGAAGAGCAGTCCCACCGCGATGGCCAGGCCGATCAGCAGGGCGATGATGGTTCCGGATCCCCAGCGTCCCACCATTTTCCCTACCCCCCAGATCGAGGCGAGGATGAGGCCGAAGAAGAATGCCCAGGTCTGGATCGGAAGATTCTCAAATGCCGGCTCGAGGAAGCGCGCCATGACAACGATGGCCACCCCGGCCCCAAGTCCGATCGACAGGAGAAAAAACAGATCCGTGTGTTTGGCGAACTCCCGGAATTGACCTGTGAACAGCAACTTCAGCGCCTTGGGCCCGCAAGACTTGATGGCATTGATCAGTCGCTCGTAGATCCCGGTGATGAACGCGATCGTGCCGCCCGAGACCCCGGGGATAATGTTCGCGCTGCCCATGGCGGCACCTTTTAAAACGGCTAGGATGTATTCGGTCACGCGGAGAGGTATCGTTGTCCCGGCCCGGCAGTTCAAGCGATTAGCTATTACCGCTGATGATTTCGAAAAGTTCGCTGCATGGGCGGTAGGGCTTGTTTTGTCTGGAAAGAGGCTCGTGAAGCGGTAGCATCCGATCTGAAATGAGACTGATTCGATTTGGGGAAGAGGGAAGGGGTGAACCCGGTGTGTTGCTGGAAGACGGCAGGAAAATCGATGCCAGCGACGAGTTCTTTGATTACGACGAGGGTTTCTTCGCGATGGGTGGTTTGGATAGCCTGCGTGAGTGGGTTTCCCAGGGATGTCCCGGGGGATTGGAGATCGACCCCGGGGCAAGGATCGGCCCACCGGTGGCCAGGCCTTCGAAGATCGTTTGTGTGGGTCAGAATTATCTCGAGCATGCGAAGGAAATGGGTGGAGAGATCCCGACCGAACCGGTGCTTTTCATGAAAGCGAGTTCCGCATGGAGCGGTCCGAATGACGACGTATTGATCCCTAAGGGGGCCAGGAAACTCGATTACGAGGTCGAACTGGCGGTGGTCATCGGTAAAACCGCTAGCGGAGTCAGTGAAAAAGAGGCGATGTCGCATGTGGCGGGCTATTCCGTGTTTTGCGATTATTCGGAACGGGCGTTCCAGAAAGATCACGGAGGGCAGTGGACGAAGGGCAAGAGCGCCGACACGTTCGCCCCTATGGGGCCGTGTCTCGTTACGACGGACGAAGTTGCGGATCCGCAGGGGCTGCGACTTTGGACGAAGGTGAACGGGGAGATCCGCCAGAACAGCTGGACGAAGGACATGCTTTTCGGGGTAAGGGATGTGGTCAGCTATATCAGCCGTTTCATGACCTTGCTGCCGGGGGATGTGATCGCCACCGGGACGCCTAGCGGCGTTGGCATGGGGATGAATCCGCCGCGTTATCTGCAGGCGGGGGATTTCGTTGAGTGTGGAATCGAGGGTCTGGGTGAGTTGACACAGAGGGTCGTGGTAACGAGATAGGGAGTATTCGGAAATTTTGAGAAAACGTCTTTCCATACTGAGCTGGCCGAAACCGAAAGGCGGACCGCACTACGCGCTCTGCCATTTCTGTGACACGCTGCATGTGGCTGACCCGATCAGTGAAGGATCGCGGGCAAATTGCGTCTGTTGCGGCGCAACATTGTTTCAAAATCGCTCTGCTTCCCTGGTGCGGGTTACATCGTTTTCCATCACGGCCTTGCTTCTGATGATCGTCGTCCACACGACTCCGTTCGTGGAGATGGATGCCGCCAGTATACGGACTGTGCTTACGCTTCCGGGCGCGGCGGAGGCATTGGTCGAGGAGGGCTCGCTGATCGTGGGGCTCGGTGTTGCGCTATTCACCATCGTGACGCCGCTGACGCTGGCGGGCGGATTGGTCTATGTGTGCGGTCCGTTGTTGTTCGGATTCAGTGCGCCGGGCGCGATGTTCGTGACACGTTGGTTGAGCCGCTCTGAACCATGGAACATGATCGAGGTTTTCCTGCTCGGCGTGCTGGTGAGCTTGTTGAAACTCGGACATCTAGCGGATCTACATTTCGGGGTCGGATTCTGGGCATGCACGGCGCTTATGTTCTGTATGGCGGCGGCGGTGGCGGCCATCGACAAGCGAGAACTTTGGGATCGTCTGGAGGTGGCGACGTCGAAATGAACTCCTCAGAAAAACAGCTGGAGAGAGGAGCCCCGAACGGGTTGGCAGGGTGTCATATATGTGAGAAGGTATCCCCGGTTTCACTCGGATCCTGTCCGCGCTGCGGGAGCAAGCTGCACCTGCGCAAACCCGACAGCCTGAATCGTACAATCGCATTGATTATCGCGGCGGCCATCATGTACGTCCCGGCGAACATGCTGCCGATCATGAGTATCCGCGAACTGGGCGTTCTGACGGAAAGCACGATCGTGAAGGGTTTGGTGCAGTTCTGGGAGGCGGGTTCCTATCCGATTGCGATCGTGATTTTCACTGCCTCGATCTTGATCCCGCTACTGAAGATTTCCTCCCTGCTATGGCTTTGCGCCGCAGCGAAGGGTCTGGTTCCCCACTCATCCAAGGTGCTAGGCAAAGTTTACTGGATGACCGAACTCCTCGGGCGCTGGTCGATGGTGGATATTTTCGTGGTCGCCATACTTGTTACGATGGTTCAGCTGGGAAATTATATGCGTGTGACTCCCGGGCCGGGCGCTTTGGCCTTTGCGGGCGTCGTCATCCTGACCATGTTCGCCGCAATGAGCTTTGACCCGAAACTGCTTTGGGATCAACTTGATCGCGAGAAAGCCGATGCGGCAAGGAAACCCATTCCAGACAGTGAGTGAACAAGAACCGATAGCTGCGACCCCCGAACTGCGATCCGCCCAGCGCTGGAACGTGGTCTGGGTTGTGCCCATCTTGGCGATGCTCATCGGCGGGTGGATGCTTTACAGAAGCATCAGCTCGAAGGGGCCAGAAATCCGAATCCGCTTCGATACGGCCGAGGGGATACAGGCAGGCAAGACCGAGCTGCGCTGCCGGTCGGTAAATGTCGGCAAAGTAACGCGCGTGGAACTCGCAGAGGACCTGAGTTCGGTTCTTGTATACTGCACTATGGATGCAGGGAACGAGAAGTTGCTGCGGAAAGGGTCGCGGTTCTGGGTAGTCAGGCCACGGGTTTCGGCGGCGGATATTTCCGGATTAGGAACTCTGCTGACGGGGGTCTACGTTGAGCTTGAGCCAGGGGCGGGCGAACTGGGTCCAAGGAAGTGGAAAGGCAGGGAGACTCCGCCGCCGACCAACCGTAGCGTCCCGGGGCTTCGTCTAACCTTGGTTTCGGAGGACGCCGCATCACTTTCTATCGGTTCGCCGGTGTATTATCGGGGCTATGAGGTGGGGCGGGTTGAGAGCCGTGAGCTCGATGCCGATGGACGGCGCATCATCTACGAAGTTTTCATCCGCGAGCAATACCAAGGGCTTGTCCGGGAGAATACGAAATTCTGGAACACCAGCGGCATCGATATTGCGGCCGGGGTGGATGGCTTTAAGATCCGCACCCCTTCGTTCCAATCGATGGTTTCCGGCGGTGTTTCATTCGCGGTGCAGGAAGGTGTGGATCCGGAGTCGTTGGCCAAGGACGGCACGATCTTTGATTTGCACGAGGATGAGAATTCGGCGGCGTCATCGACGTTTGAGCCCACCATGCAGCTGCTGCTTCTTTTCGACCAGAGTGTCCGCGGGCTATCCAAATCGGCTCCGGTGGAATATCGAGGAATTGAGATCGGTCGCGTGAGGAGCATATCCTTCGATTATGTGGCCGACAGGGAGAACCAGAAGGTTCCGGTACTGGTGGAGGTTGACCCTCGCATCCTGAGGCCGAACGGGGCTGTCACGCCGACCGAAGAGGAAATTCCCTTGTTGGGTGATGCGATCAAAAAAGGGCTGAGGGCAACACTCAAGACCGGAAGCCTGCTGACAGGTGCCTTGTATGTGGATTTTGATTATTATCCAGACGAGTTCCCCGAGGAACTTGGATACAAGGGGGATTACCCGGTCGTTCCTACGCTGCAATCCGGATTTGCGCAGCTTGAGGTGAAACTCGCGGCTATTCTTGATAAGATAGAAAAACTCCCCATCGAGGAGGCTATGGCGAACATTTCCAAGGCGGCCGGGGAGGCTGCGACAACCGCCGAAGATGCGAGGTCTGCACTAACGCAGATCAAGGAAGCGGCGGCGGCCGCAAAGGTGACGCTTGAGAATCCTGATTTCAAGGGGCTTCCTGCGGATCTAAGGAAGACACTTGCAGAGTTTGAGAAGTCCATTGCAAGCGTCGGTCCCGACGGAAATATCCAAGGGGATCTGCTGAGGACGCTCGACGAACTGCGCAGTGCGATCCGCTCGATGGAGAGCATGACCGACACGATTCAGGAGAAGCCGAATTCGCTCCTGTTCGGCAAGGAAGATTCCGGCAACCCGAGGCCGAAAGCCGCAGGCAGGCGGTGAGCATCATTTCCAGTAATGAAAACACTACTTCCATACAGCCTGATCGTGGCGTTCCTCGTCGCCGCTTGCAGCAGTCCGGTTCCTACGTTTTATATGCTTAGCGCGGAAGGGCCGCTGCCCTCCGGGGGAGGCATTGGGATCGGGGTTGGACCGGTTACGCTTGCGGAGTATGTGGATCGGCAGAATCTCGTGATCCAGAGTGGGCCGAACAAGCTGGAGCTCGCTGAGAGCCATCTTTGGGCGGGCGATTTGGACAATTCCGTCGAGAGGGTTGTTGCGACGAACATGGGAAGGCGGCTTGGCACCGGCAATGTGCGCACCTACCCATGGCAGCGGGACAGCGAGATCGACTACCAGGTGGTGATCGACATCCGTGAATTTTTAGCGGGAAGCGATGGCTATGCGCATATTGAGGCGAGCTGGAGGATCTATTCGTTGCCCGGATCCAGGCTTATCGGTTCGAAGACCTTCATCGCGAAGGAGGCGATAGAAACCGAGGATTTCGAAGCAGTGGTCGCCGCCCAATCGAGGCTGCTTGGAAAGCTCGCCGGAGATATCGCGGCGAGCATCAAAAACCGCTGACCATGGAATTCGTCCTGAATGAGCGGCTTGCGGCAGGCGGGTTCGAAGTGACTCGAAAGTTTGGGTGCCGAATCTTGCTGAAGAACGAGACGAATTTCCCCTGGTTCATCCTCGTGCCGGAAGTGCCGGATGGGATCGAGGATCTTCATCAGCTTGACGAGGAAATATTTGCCGAAGTGATGACGGGGGTGAGGAAGATTTCGGAATTTGTGGAAGGGCATTTCAAACCTGAGAAGTTGAACGTCGGTTGCATCGGGAACATGGTGCGGCAGATGCACATCCACGTGGTCGGGCGCTTCACGGATGATCCGGCATGGCCGGGTGTGGTGTGGGCCTGCGATGCGAAGAGGAAATACGGGGCGGGGGAGGCGGAGGGGATTGTTGCTGCTGCGCGGGATTTTCTCGAAGTATAGGCGCGAAAAAGCCGGACAGGTTTCCCTGGCCGGCTTTTTGAAAACGAGTGGCGACTGAAAGTCACCACTACGCTGGATTACATCATTCCGCCCATGCCGCCGTGGTCATGGCCGTGGCCGCCTGCGGCGGCCTCTTCCTTCTCAGGAAGGTCGGTGACGAGAGCCTCGGTGGTGAGCAGGAGTCCTGCGATGGATGCCGCGTTCTGCAGAGCGGAACGGGTGACCTTGGTCGGGTCAACCACACCGGAAGCGATGAGATCCTCGTAGGTGTTGGTAGCGACGTTGTAGCCGTGACCTTCCTTGTTAGTCTTGACGTTCTCGACGATGAGGGCGCCTTCGCGGCCTGCGTTTGCAGCAAGCTGACGGAGGGGGGACTCGACCGCTTTCGCGACGATACCCATGCCTGTTTTCTCGTCGTCGTTGGAAGCGACTTTGCAGCAATCGTTTTTCTCACAAGCTGAAAGAGCGCGGAGAAGGGCGGTGCCACCTCCGGGAACGATGCCTTCCTCGACAGCCGCGCGGGTGGCGTGGAGGGCGTCTTCGACGCGTGCTTTCTTCTCTTTCATCTCGGTTTCGGTAGCTGCACCGACGTTGATGACGGCAACACCGCCGGCGAGTTTCGCAAGGCGCTCCTGGAGCTTCTCTTGGTCGTAATCGCTGGTGGTTTCTTCGATCTGACGACGGATCTGGTTGACCCGGCCGGTGATGGCTTCGGAAGTGCCGCCGCCTTCGACGATGACGGTGGAATCCTTGCTGATGGTGAGGCGCTTTGCCTCGCCGAGATCGCTGAGTTCAACGGACTCGAGCTTGATGCCGAGATCGTCGGTGATGACGCGGCCACCGGTGAGGATAGCGATGTCTTCGAGCATGGCCTTGCGGCGGTCGCCGAAGCCAGGTGCTTTCACAGCAGCGATGTTGAGGATGCCGCGGAGCTTGTTGACCACGAGAGTCGCAAGGGCTTCGCCATCGACATCTTCAGCGATGATGATGAACGGCTTGCCGGATTTGGCTACCTTCTCGAGGAGAGGGAGCATGTCCTTGAGCGAGCTGATCTTCTTCTCGTGGATGAGAATGAGCGCACCCTCGAAGGATGCTTCCATGGTCTCAGGATCGGTGACGAAGTAAGGGCTGAGGTAGCCTTTGTCGAACTGCATACCTTCGACGACGTCGAGGGTGGTTTCGATGCCTTTGGCTTCTTCAACAGTGATGGTGCCGTCCTTGCCGACCTTGTCCATTGCCTCGGCGATGATGCCGCCGATTTCCTGATCCCAGTTTGCGGAGACGGTGGCGACCTGTGCAATTTCCTTGGTGTCGGAGACAGCCTTGGAGATTTCTGCGAGCTGGGCGACGATGGCCTCGGTGGCCTTCATGATGCCGCGCTGAAGCGAGATCGGGTTTGCACCGGCGGTGACGTTGCGGAGGCCTTCTTTGTAGATGGCTTCAGCAAGCACGGTTGCGGTGGTGGTTCCGTCACCGGCGATGTCGGATGTCTTGGAGGAAACCTCACGGATGAGCTGTGCTCCCATGTTTTCGTAAGGGCACTCGAGTTCGATTTCCTTGGCAACGGAGACACCGTCCTTGGTGATCGTCGGGGAACCGAATTTCTTGTCGAGGATGACGTTGCGTCCGGCCGGCCCGAGGGTCGCCTTGACGGCACGTGCGAGTTTTTCAACACCGCGCAGGAGTGCCTGGCGTGCTGCTTCGTCGAATTGTAGTTGTTTGGCCATAATTTCTGTTTCTTTAAATTGGGGTTGATTGTGTTGTTATCCAACGATGCCGAGAATGTCGGACTCGGAGATGATGAGGACTTCATCACCGTCGAGCTTTACTTCGGTGCCGCCGTATTTGGAGATGAGAACCTTGTCGCCGACTTTTACGGAGAACACGATGTCCTTGCCGTTTTCGTCGGTTCCACCGGTGCCGAGGCTGAGGACTTCAGCTTCTTGTGGTTTTTCCTTAGCGGTGTCAGGAAGCACGATGCCGCCTGCGCTGATTGCATCCGCCTCAAGGCGTTTGACGAGGACGCGTTGTCCGAGTGGTTTGATGTTAGCCATATGTGTTTTTCTGGTTTGTTTGTTGGTTTCTTAGAAGCCACGCCCGCGTGTCGCGAGCGTGGAAATTGTTTTCGATCAGTCGACCACTTCGGCATCGACGACCTTGCCTTTGGCCTTTTTCGGTTCGGAGGATTCTGCGGACTCTTCGGCTGGCTCGACTTCGGTTTCGCCGCCCATGGCTGCGCCTGCTGCCTGTGCGGCTTCGGCGAGTTGTTGGAGGGAGTCTTCGAGTTCCTTGGAGGCGGCGTTGATCTTGTCGAGGTCGTCGCTGGTGATTGCGTCGCGGACGGCTTTGACTTTTTCCTCAAGGGAAGTCTTGAGTTCGGCCGGTGCGTTTTCACCGAGTTCCTCGATCTGTTTCTCGACGGAGAAAGCGAGATTCTCGGCTTTGTTGACGGCATCGACGCGTTCGACGCGCTTGCGGTCTTCCTCGGCGTGGGCTTCGGCGTCGCCTTTGGCTTTCTCGATCTCTTCCTTGGAGAGTCCGGACGAACCCTGGATGGAGATTTTCTGCTCCTTGCCGGACTGCTTGTCCTTGGCCGAGACGTGGAGGATGCCATTCGCGTCGATGTCGAAGGTGACTTCGATCTGCGGTTCGCCGCGGCGGGCGGCTCCGATGCCATCGAGCTTGAAGTTTCCGAGCAGTTTGTTGTCGGCGAACATCGGGCGTTCTCCCTGGGAGATGCGGATGTCGACGGCCGGTTGGTTGTCGGACGCGGTGGAGAAGGTCTGGGACTTCTTGGCCGGGATCGTGGTGTTGCGTTCGATCATCGGGGTGGCGCGGGATCCTTCCGTTTCGATGGAGAGCGAGAGCGGGGTGACATCGAGAAGGAGGACGTCTTTTACATCACCTGCAAGCACACCGCCTTGGATGGCTGCGCCGATGGCGACGACTTCGTCCGGGTTGACGCCTTGGTGAGGAGTCTGGCCAGCAAGTTCTCTAGCGATCTCGACGACCTTGGGCATACGGGTCATGCCGCCGACGAGGACTAGTTCGTTGATTTCGGAGGCAGAGACACCGGCTTCCTTGAGGCAGTCGATGACCGGCTTCTTGGTGCGCTCGAAGAGCTTGTCGGTGAGCTGTTCCAGCTTCGAGCGGGAAAGCGTGATCTGGATGTGCTTCGGGCCGTTCTGATCGGCCGTGATGAAGGGGAGATTGATGTCGTAGGACTGGCTGGAGGAGAGGGCGATTTTCGCTTTCTCCGCCTCTTCCTTGATGCGCTGGAGGGCATCGGGTTGGCCGGAGAGATCGACGCCCTGGTCTTTTTTGAATTCTTCGACGATGTGTTCGATCAGGGCGTTGTCCCAATCGTCACCACCGAGCTGGGTGTCGCCGTCTGTGGCGAGGACTTCGAATACTCCATCGCCGATTTCGAGGACGGAGATATCGAAGGTGCCGCCGCCGAGGTCGTAGACGGCGATCTTTTCATCGGATTTCTTGTCGAGTCCGTATGCGAGAGCGGCTGCGGTCGGCTCGTTGATGATGCGTAGGACCTCGAGGCCAGCGATCTCGCCGGCAGCCTTGGTGGCGTTGCGCTGGGAGTCGTTGAAATAGGCGGGGACGGTGATGACCGCCTGGGTGATGGTCTCGCCGATCTTGGCTTCGGCATCGGCTTTCAGTTTGCCGAGAACCATGCCAGCGATTTCCTGCGGGCTGTAGGTTTTGGATTCACCTGCAACTTCTACTTCGATATGGGCGTCGCCATTGGAGGCTGCGACGATCTTGTAGGGCATGCGCTTATCGGCATCGGTGAGTTCGGAGAACTTGCGGCCGATGAGGCGCTTGGCTGAGAAGATGGTGTTCTTCGGGTTAGTGACGGCCTGGCGTTTTGCTGCTTGGCCGACGAGGCGTTCGCCGTTTTTCGCAAAAGCGACGACGGACGGAGTGGTGCGGGCACCTTCAGAGTTTTCAAGAACTGTGGGTTCACCAGCCTCCATGAGAGACATACAGGAGTTTGTGGTGCCGAGATCGATTCCTAGAATTTTTGACATAATTTATAAATTGGTTGCTGCTCCTCCTTTGCAGGGCTTGTGCCGGGACGCTTCGCATTGTTATTGATTATTGGTTATCAGTCGCTTGTGGGTAATTGTTCATTCAACTCGCGGATGAACTTGAGACAGGATGGCCCGACTGCGCGAGACATTTTGGCGCGGTGCGACAGACCGGTTGCTTCGGATTCATTTTCTTTGACAGCAAAGTCCTTCTTTCGAGTATGTTTGGCTACGCATGAAAAAAATTCTCTTCACGATACTGGTCACCAGCCTTGCTCCATTGGCTTTCGCCGCGCCCAACACGCTGACCGATGCTGAAAAGGCCGATTGCTGGGTGTTGCTCTTTGATGGCAAGAATGCCTCGGAACATTTCCGAGGATACAAGAAGGATGCATTGCCCGATGCATGGACTGTTTCAGAGGGTTCACTCTCCCAACAAGGCCGGGGTGGTGATGTCATCACCAAGGAGAAATACGAGAGCTTCGAGCTTTCGATCGACTGGAAGATCGGCGAAGCAGGGAATTCGGGGATCATGTTCAAGGTGCTTGAAACCAGTGGGCCACCTTACAAGACCGGGCCGGAAGTCCAGATTCAGGACAATGTGAAGGGGCATGACCCGCAGAAAGCTGGCTGGATGTATGGGCTTTATGGTGCTGATAAGGACACCACCAAGCCCGTCGGCGAGTGGAATCATTTGGTGCTGAAATGTCAGAAGACGGCCAGTGGAACCTACAAATGCGGGCATTGGATGAACGGCGAGAAATACGTCGAATACGAGATTGGCTCCGAGGACTGGAAGGAAAAGGTAGCCAAATCAAAGTTTGCGAATTGGAGCGGTTTCGGCACGGCGGATGCCGGGTTCATTTGCCTTCAGGATCATGGTAATCCGGTTTCCTTCAGAAACATCAAGATCAGGGTTCTCGAGCCCTTGAAATAAGCGGCTGCCTGTGCGGGGTGTGATTTTTATCGGTGTATTCGCCTGACGCAGCCCAAGCCATTCAATCATGGTAGGGCTGATCCGACTCGGTCGGCCCTGACCAAAAACGGAAGCGCCGTATCTCAGGAAAGGGAGTGAACCCACGGCGAGACACTGCATTTCTCCCGGGATCTCACTTCCGTGTGGGTGAGACGGGTTGCTAGATTTTCAAAGTGGGCTGACCGAGCCGGATCAGCCCTACCGTGTAAGAAACACCGATAAAAATCACACCCCTGTGCGTGCTTGCCATGCGTCATGTGCCGCGTAAGTTTGAAATATGGAAACTGATTCAACGGAAACCTCAGCTGTGCAGAGGAAAGGAAAACCTTCCTGCCTGCTGGTCGCGAGTATCCTGCTTGTGCTGCTGCTTGTGACGGCCGTCGGTGTTTATTTCTGGTACAACCGCCCGATCGAGCCCGTCGAGCTGACGGCAAAGGAAAACCAGGCGCTGGAGCTAAAGATTGATCAAATAGAGGCCGTGCCGGGCGAGCCGGAGTATCAGCCTGGCTCGAAGGAAATTATCATCACCGAGCGTGAGCTGAACGGTCTGTTGGCGCAGAACACCGATCTCGGTGATAAACTGTCATTCACCCTCGCGACTGATGAGGTGCACGCTCGGTTCGAGACGGATATGGATGAGGATCTGCCGGTCGTGGGCGGAAAGAAACTCAAGGCCAAGGCTAGATTTCTCGTGAAAGCGACGGACGGAACGCCGTCCTTGGTTCTCGATGATCTGACGGTCTGGGGTGCCTCGCTGCCGAATGACTGGCTCGGCGGTATGAAGGGCAAAGATCTGCTTTCGGAAATTTTCGGAAGCGGCGAAGGGATACGCGGGATCGAGGAGCTACGGATCGAGCGCGGGCAGCTTGTGATCAGGTTGGCGGAGTGAGCTTCGCCACTTCCTCCGCGATGATCGTGAGGCCGTCGCGAACCGTCTGCTCGTCCATGGCGAAGGAGACGCGTATGCATTCGTCGCGGTGAGGCCAGTCTTGGTCGTTGCAGCCGAAGAAAAAGTGATGGCCTGGGATGACGAGGACTTCTCGTTTTTTTAGCCTCTCGTAGAGAACGGAGGAGGGGATGGGGAGGCCGGGGAACCAGAGCCAGAGGAAGAGTGCTCCTTCGCTGCGGTGCATGTGCCATGGGAAACGTTCGCCGAAAATTTCCCTTGCCGCGGCTTGGGCGATCTTTGATTTCTCTTCGTAAAACGGGCGTATGACTTCTTTGCTGATCCGGAGGATTTCCCCGCTCTCGATGATGGGTCGGGTGATCTGCTGGCCGATGCTCGGGTTCGCGAGACCAGTGATCGCAGTCATGGATGAGAGCGCTTTGATGATTTCTGGAGAGCCCACAACAATCCCGGTTCGGGTGCCGGGGAGGCCGAGCTTGGAAAGGCTGAGGGTGAGGATGATGTGGTCGTCCCACACAGGGGTGGCCTCGGTAAAAATGATCCCAGGGAAGGGGGCTCCGTAGGCATTGTCGATGATGAGAGGGATACCGTTTTCCTTCGCTATGCCCGAGAGTCGGGAGATTTCGGAATCGCTGAGGACGTTCCCAGTCGGATTGGTCGGGCGGGAAACACAGAGGGCGGCGGTGTCGGGGTCGATGTCCAGATTTTCGAAGTCGATGTGGTATTTGAACTCATGGTCGGCCGTGTGCTCGATGGTTGGGCGGACGGAGCGGAACAGACTTGAATCAAGACCTTGTGCTGCGTAGCCGATATATTCAGGGACTAGAGGGAAAACAATTTTCCGTTTTGAGCCATCCGGCATTTCTCCGGCGAGGAGATTGAATAAATAGAAGAACGCGGTCTGACCTCCGCTGGTAAGGCAGATGTTCTCCGGGCCGAGGTCCCATCCGAAGGAGTCTTTGAGTAGCTTCGCCACCGCCGCGACGAAGGCCGGGTTGCCCTGTGGGGGATCGTAGATGCTCAGGAGTCGGGTCGCGGATTCCTTATCTGCTGAAATTTCCGCGAGGCGTTGCCGCCAGATTTCGTTGATCTCCGGAATTTGCGCAGGTTGGCCGCCTCCGAGCATTTTCATATTCGGTCCGGCGTTTGCGAGGGCGTGGCCGAGATCGTCCATCAGGTCGCCGATGCCGCTGCCGCTTGCGATGAGGCGGCCGATTTTGGAGAAAGGATAGGTCATCGCGCGGATGGTGGGCAATTTCTGGAGAAATGGAATTCCCAATGGGTGCTTTTCGGAAATTCAAAGGCTTGCAATCTCCCTCTTGATTTGTTCTTGTGAACAGTATATTTTCTCCCTGGAAATACTTTCCTATGAACCATCCGCTACGATCCTTGTTCCTCGATATGGACAGCTATTTCGCGTCCATCGAGCAGCATCTGAATCCACGCTTACGCGGTATCCCCGTTGGCGTTGCGCCTATGTTGGCTGAGAGCACTTGCTGCATCGCTGCCAGCTACGAGGCGAAGGCTTTCGGTGTGAAGACCGGCACCCGCGTTTCGGATGCGAGGGTCATGTGTCCTGGGATTGTGATCGTCCCTTCGCGGCCTCCAATCTACGTGAATTTCCACCACCGGATTGTAGAAATCGTGGAATCCTGCACCCATGTGGATCACGTGCTTTCCATCGATGAAATGGTCTGCTGGCTGCCGACGAATCTCCGGACGGACTCCGCAGTGGAAACCATATCCCGCGCGATCAAGGCGAAACTTACCTCCGAATTCAGCCCTGCGGTACGCTGTTCCATTGGTGTAGCTCCCAACGGGTGGCTGGCAAAAACCGCATCGAAAATGAGAAAGCCCGACGGTTTTTTTATCATCCGTTAAGAGCATTTGCCGGAGGTGCTGCATGAGCTTTCCCTCGGGGATCTTCACGGGATAGGCACGAACATGGAGCTGCGCCTCCATTCCCAAGGAATCCATACGGTGGAGCAACTTTGCGCGGCTCCGAAGGAACTTCTGAGGGGAATCTGGGGCGGGATCGAGGGGGAACGGCTTTGGCACAGAATTCGCGGGGAAGTCACCGAGGACTACGATGCGAACCCTACCAAGCGCTCGATCAGTCATGGCCACGTCCTAGCGCCCGAAATGAGAAATCCACCAAAAGCTCTTCCCGTGATCCATCGTCTCATCCAGAAGGCGGCTTTGCGGATGAGGGACGGTGGATTTCTCGCTGGTGCCCTTGAGCTGGATCTTCGGTTCACCAACCGGGAGAGTTGGTCGGGATCCGCCGGTTTTGTAGAGACTGCCGATTCGCTTTTCCTCACGCACATGCTCAAAACACTGTGGGCGGCGCGCCCGCATCAGAAAGTGGACATACTGAGAGCGAATATCGTCCTCCACAAGCTGATCCGTGAGGCACAGTTCACTCCTTCGCTTTTCGACAGGGAATCAAATGGACGGATTGATCTTCTGAACAAAACGATGGACCGGATCACGGGGAAGTTCGGTAAAGAGGCGCTTTATCTTGGCGGTGCCCATGGCGCGTTGGATACCGCGCAACCGAAGATCGCGTTCAAACATATACCGAATGTGAAGATCGAAGGGTGACGGGGGCTGCTGTAATGTTCTCAACTGAAGTGAAATTTTTTATCGTCGCACGATGCCGGGTTCGATAAATAAGTGGAGATTCTAAGTATGAAAAAGATGAGATTATTTTTGGGCTGGTTGGCTTGTTGTGCGGTGCTTTCCGCGAATCCATTGAAGGACAAGGGAAGGCCCGTTGCTCAGACGGATGCGCTGCCAGCGGAAGAAACCGTCACGGGTTTTGTCCTCCCGGATGGGTTTTCCGCCAACGTGGTCGCAAGCGAGCCGGACATCGTCCAGCCAATCGCCTTCACCACGGACGACCGGGGTCGTCTCTGGGTTTTGGAAAACACGAATTATCCGAACTGCCCCGGTGAAAAGAAGGACAGGATTCTCATTCTCGAAGACGCCGATGGTGATGGCGTCGCGGAAAAGAAGACCGTGTTTTACGATAAGATGAGTTTCGCTTCCGGCATCGCCGTGGGTCATGGAGGTGTCTGGATCGGAGCACCGCCTAATCTTTTGTTTTTCCCGAGGAAAGAGAATGAAGATGTCTTCACCGGTGAACCAAGGGTGGTGCTCGACGGTTGGGGCGGACAAGACACTCACGAAACCCTGAACAGTTTTATCTGGGGGCCGGACGGTTGGCTCTACGGAACACAAGGAATTTTCACCCATTCAAAGGTAGGGAAACCGGGTGTGCCCGATGCGGATCGCGTGGGCATCAATGCCGGTATCTGGCGCCTCCATCCGAAGACGGAAAAATTCGAACTTTATGCGGAGGGTGGAAGCAACCAGTGGGGCTTGGACTTCGATGACAATGGCCGGGGATACTTCGCCGCGTGCGTGATTTCCCACATGTGGGAGGCTGTCCAGGGTGCACGCTACTCAAGGCAGGCGGGGTCCCATTTCAATCAGTTTACCTACAATGACGTAACAACCGTGGCCACCTTCGCCTACGAGAAGCGCGCTTATTGCGGGGCGATGGTGTATCTCGGCGGGCAATGGCCAGACGAATACCGAAATAACTTTTTTTTCGGAGACATCCACATGAACCGGATGCGGAACGAGAAATTCGAAAGGCATGGCTCGGGATTGAAAAATGTGAAAAACGGAGACTTTCTCGTTTCCAAAGATCCGTGGTATCGCGGGATCAACCTGCAATACGGGCCGGATGGTTCCGTGTTTATAATCGATTGGTATGATCGCGTGCCATGCCACCAGCAGAGGAAATACACGGATAGATCAAACGGACGGATGTACCGTATTGCCCATGGAAAGCCGGAGTCAGTGAAGGTCGATTTGCAGAAGGCTAGCGATGCAGAACTCGTAGCATACCAACTGCACGAAAACGATTGGTTCGTCAGGCGCGCCCGTAGGATTTTGGCCGAGCGCGGCGGGAATGCCGAAGTGCATACCGGATTGAAAAAGATCCTCTCGGAAAACCCCGATACGAGCCGGAAGCTCAGGGCGCTGTGGGCACTGCATGTGACGGGCGGGTTGGACCAGGCCTTGCTACTGGGACTGCTCTCGCAGGATGCGGAGTTTGTTCGAGCATGGGCAGTCCAACTTGCTGCGGAAGATGGGAAACTTCCCGGGAACATCGCTGGGCTGGCAGCTGGAGATGAGTCGCCGGTCGTTAGAAGGTTTCTCGCAAGCGCATTGGGACGCCTTTCCCCGGAGGATCGTGGGAATTCCCTCCTCACCCTCGCGAGCCGCAAAGAGGATACCAATGATCCGAACATCCCCCAACTTCTCTGGTATGCTGCGGAACCGCTCGTCGGCGCGGACACCGGGTTTGCTGCAGAGCTTTTAACCGGATCTAAAATTCCGATGCTCAACCGCAACATCGCCCGCCGAGTGGCAGTCGGAGCCGATCCTGGAAAACTTGCTTCATTGGTCGCTGTCTTGAGTGAGATGGAGTCCGAAGGAAAAGCTTTGGATGTTCTCACCGGCATCAACATTTCACTCAAAGGAAAAAAGAACCTCAGGGCGCCGGAAGGCTGGGGTGGGCTTTATCTCCGTTTCGTGAAATTGGAAAACAAGAATCTCGTGGAGCAGGTCAAGAGCCTCGCCGCTACCTTTGGCGGCCAGGAAGCGATCGCGGAAATGAGAGCGATTGTGGCATCGGCTGATACAGGTGTGGAGGATAAGAAAAAGGCTCTGGAATCTTTGCTCAGAATCGGTGATCCGGAATTACATGCGACCCTGGTCTCTCTGGTTCGGACTCCGAATTCTCTGCGTGAGATTGCCCTGCGTGGGCTCACGAGTTTCCCTCGGGATGGCAACACGAAAATCATCCTCGCGGCCTATGTCGGATTCACAAATCAGGAAAAGACGGCCGCGTTGGAAACACTTGTTTCCCGCAGACAGGGTGCCATGGATCTTCTCAAGGCGGTGGATGGGGGAACCGTTCCCCAGCGCGATCTCAGTGCGCAACTGGTTCGGCAGATTAGCGGACTGGATGATAATGCGATGAACGCATGGATCGAAAAAAACTGGGGTTCAGTGAGTAAGACATCTGCCGAGAAAGAAAAGGAGATGGCTCATTTTCGAAAATTCCTGGGCGAAGAGGCCATCCTAAATGCCGACGCCAGCGCAGGCCGTATCCTTTTCAATCAGCGCTGCGCCGCATGTCACATCCTCCACGGCGAGGGGGCAAAGATCGGCCCCGAGCTTCCGGGGAATTTCAAGGACGTGGATTACCTCCTCCAGAATATCCTCGATCCGAACGCCACCATCGGGAAGGACTACCAGCAGACTACGGTTGAGAAATCTGACGGGCAATTTGTGAGTGGCGTAATTGTCAGCGACGATGCGGAAACGGTCGTTCTAAAAACCCTTTCCGGAAATGTGTCAGTGCCTCGCAAGAAAGTGAAGGAACTCAAAACCAGCGAGCTTTCACTCATGCCTGAGGGGCTAATGATCGGTCTCGAAGAACCCGAAATCCGCGATCTCTTCCTCTATCTTCGCCAATCTAAGCAGGTGCCGCTTCCCGAGTGATTTTTAACCGCGAATTGACGCGAATAACCGCGAATGAAGATTGGATTTGAGAGTATTTTCACTTCAAAAATTAGGATTGGATTCGCGGTTATTCGCGTCAATTCGTGGTTAAATCTTCACTCAATAGCAAGGCTTGGCGGTTGCAAATTGCCGTCACTCCGCGCACCTTCCCGGCCATGAATTTTGATTTCGACACGGTAATACAGAGAAAAGGGACGGGCTGCATCAAGTTCGACCGCAGGCCTGAGCTCGATCCCTTCTGGGTGGCGGACATGGATTTCGCATCGGATTCAGCCATTCTCAAAGCCTTGCACGACAGGGTGGATCATGGGGTCTTTGGTTATCCGCACGCGCACACCGGAGTGGTCGATGCGATACGTGGTTATCTGAAATCAAGGCGAGGAGTGGAGCTGAATGAAGATCACCTGATCCATCTCGGTGGGCTGGTGCCTGCACTTTCCCTCGCTGCGCGGGCTTTCTGCGGAGACGCGGGGGAGCTGATGACCTGCACTCCTGTTTATCCGCCCTTTCTCGGCGTCCACAAGGATGCGGGGGCGGCTCTCCTGACTGTTGATCATGTTTTCGTAAACGGTCGCTGGGAGTTTGATTTTGAAAAGATGGAGGAAGCCGTCTCGAAAAAAACGAAGATTTTCCTCCTTTGCAACCCGCAGAACTCGCTTGGGCGTGTGTTTAGCGCAGAGGAAATCACTCTGCTCGCGGAATTCTGCGAGCGCCACGACCTCGTCCTAGTGTCCGATGAAATCCACTGCGATCTCATTTTCGATGAAACGCAGACACCGCATTTCTCCGCTCTCCAGCTTCCGGAAAACCTAGCGAAGCGCACCATCACTTTGCTTTCTCCGAGCAAGACCTGGAACATCGCCGGGCTTGGTTATGCCTTCGCCATTATTCCCGACGATTCGATACGCAGGAAGTTCAACTCTGCCAAAGGCCACACGCTCGCGGAGATCAACGCTCTGTCGTACTACGCCGCCGAGGCCGCTTACAAGGAAGGCGAGCCGTGGAGGCTGGAGCTTGTCGCTTACCTGAAAGCCAACCGCGACGAGCTCGTGCGTTTCATTACCGAGGAGTGCAAGGGGCTTTCGATCATCGCTCCGGAAGCGACGTATCTTGCCTGGATCGACGCCCGTGATTTGGGTGTGGAGAATCCTGCGAACTTCTTTGAGAAAGAAGCTGGGCTGTTTCTCTCCGACGGTGCTTTCTTTGGCTGGCCTGGCTATGTGCGTTTTAACTTCGCCTGTCCGAGATCTCGGATGTTGGAGGGACTGGGGAAAATGAAGGCGGCGATTGAGAAGCGTTAGCCCCTCCTTGGTTTACAAACTGTTAGCGAACGCTGCGGCGGGCATGCGTTTTGATCCTTCTGGCTGCACTTCGAAAAGGGCGAGGGATTTTTCGTCGCAGCCGATGAGGAGTTCGCCTTCGTGCTGGAGGAGTTCTCCAGTTGGTAGGGAATGCTCGCGGATTTCCACGGGAGGGAAGATTTTCAGCCGCTTGGTTTTCCCTTTCACGGAGATTTCGGTGAAGGTCCCGGGCCATGGGTGGTAGGCACGGATTTTACGTTCGAGTGAGTCGGCTGGTTGGGATAGATCGAGGCGGCCGTGCTCGCGGAGGAGCTTGGGCGCGTGGGTTACTTCGGAAGGATTCTGCGGGGTGCCTGAATGCGGATTTCCCGCGAGTATCTCCAATGCCTCGCTAAGGGCGGACGGACCGAGGTCTGCGAGACGGTCGTGGAGTTCACCGGCGGTTTCCTGGTCACCGATGGAGATCTTCTTTGCTGAGATGATGTTCCCGGCATCGAGCTCGCGGATGACGTGCATGATGGTGATACCCGTTTCCGCGTCGCCGTTGGCGATGGCGGCCTGGATGCAGGACGCGCCCCGGTATTTTGGTAGGATGGATGCGTGGAGGTTGATGATGGCTTTCTTGGGAGCCTCGCGGACGGATTTTCCAATGATCTGGCCGTAAGCCATGACGACGGCGAAATCGGGTGCGAGGGCGGTGAGATCTTCGGCGATTTCCTTGATCTTCTCTGGCTGCCATACGGGGATGTCGTGGGCGAGAGCGAGAGTCTTTATTTCCGGTGGGACGGTGCTGCTTTGGCTGCGTCCGACGGGTTTGTCCGGTTGGGTGATGAGGAGGCTAGGCTTCGGGCCGTGCTCGATGAGGTGGCGGAAGCTGGGGAGCGCGATGTCTCCGGTGGCGATGAAGGCGAGGGTCATGGAAGAAGAGAAAGAGATGTGGAGTTGAGGCTACGCTTCGAGCAGCGAGGCTGCCATGGCGCGGGCTTGCTGGCCACCGCCGCCTAGCATGCGGACGAGTTCGTCGATGCGTTTTTCGCCTTGGACGGGGTAGAGTTTGGAGCGGGTGCGGCCGGAGGTGACTTCTTTTTCTACGACGAAGTGATGCGCTGCGATGGCGGCGACCTGGGGGAAGTGGGTGATGGCGATGACTTGGTGGAGTTGGCCGAGGAGAGCCATCTTTTTGCCGACGGCGCGGGCGATCTCACCGCCGACGTTGGCGTCGATTTCATCGAAGACCATGAGAGGGGTGGAGTCCTGCTCGGCGAGGGAAGATTTCACGGCGAGCATGACGCGGGAAATTTCCCCGGAGGAGGCGATCTGGCGGAGGGGGTGGAGGGGTTCGCCGGGGTTGGGTCCGAAGAGGAAGTTGCATGACTCCAGGCCGAGGAGTGTGGGGGTTTCCACGGTGCAGAGTTCGACCTCGAAGGAGGATTGCTTGAAGCCGAGTTCCTTGAGCTGGGAGGCGATGTCCTTGGCGAGCTTGGGTGCGGATTTTTTGCGAGCGGCGGTGAGTTTTTTGGCGACGACTCCGAGTTGTTTCCGCGACTCGGCAAGAGCGGCAGTGAGGGCTTCGATTTTCTCGGAGCGGTTGTCGATGTTGTCGAGGCGCGTTGAGATGGCGGCCTCGCGGGAAAGGATGTCTTCGATGGTGGGGCCGTATTTGCGCTTGAGCGTCTCGACGGTGTTAACTCGTTCCTCGATGGAGCTGGCTTCGGAGGGGTCGATGTCTAGTTCTTCGGCGTAGTCGGTGAGGGTTGCTTCGAGATCCTGGAGTTCGATGGAGGCAGTTTCTAGGGATGTGAGTTTTTCGGAAATCGAGGGGTCGCATTTCTCCAACTCACGGGCCAGGCGTTGGAGATCGGAGATACGGGAAAGGAGCCCGTCATCGGAGAGGGCGGAGACGGCTTGGGCGGCGAGTTCGACGAGACGGGTGGAGTTGGAAGAACGGTGGTAGCGTTCCTGGAGATCGTCGCCGTCGGCTTCGGTGAGGTTGGCGTTTTGGATTTCCTCGAGCTGGTAGCGTAGGAGTTCGAGTTCCTGCTCGGAGGCATCGGAGGCGTTCTGGATTTCCTCGAGTTGCTGCGATTTCTCGCGCCATGTACGGTAGGTGGTGCGGTATGTGATGAGGGTTTTCTCGGTGGCGGCGTAGGCATCGAGCATCGCGAGCTGGCGCTCCTGAGAGAGGAGTGATTGGTGATCGTGCGGGCCATGGAGATCGACGAGGCGCTCGCCGACTTTTTTCAGGAGGGTGAGGGTGACTGGGGAGTCGTTGATGAACTGGCGATTGGCCGAGGTGCTAATGGAGCGGCGGATGATGATCTGGGTGTCTTCGCAGGGATCAAGGCCGCCTTCCTCGAGGATGGCGTTGATTTCGGAGGCGTCCTTGAGGTCGAAGATCGATTCGATGGTGCAGGTGTCTTCGCCGGTGCGGATGAGACCTTTGTCGGCACGTTCACCGAGGATCATTTTCAGGGCGCCGACGATGACGGATTTCCCGGCGCCCGTTTCCCCTGTGACGGAGATGAGGCCAGAGCCGAGTTCCCATGCGAGTTTATCAACGAGTGCGAGATTGCGGATCTTGAGGAGGGTGAGCATGAGGTTCTTCGCGCCGGAGTATGCAGGGCGTTAGGGGGATTTCAACGCAAAGCAGCAGGGGGCACGAAGGCTACATGCGAAACATGTTTTGGATCCGTCCTCCGGGAATGCCTGAGGTGAGATCACCCGCAGCTCGGAGTCACGGCTTCGTTGCGGATACAGGGGCACGACCGACCGCAAAGCGGTAGCGCACGATGGCGTCCACCATTCCCGCTGCGACGGCAGCCTGATAGGATTCGTTGCCGATGAGCTTGGCCTCGTAGGAATGGCTCATGAAGCCGCCTTCGAAGAGCACGGCGGGATGACGCACCCCGGAGAGCACGCTGAAGCGGGCGCGCTTGATGCCACGGTCGAGGGTGTTATTGCCGAGCCTGCGCAGCACCGATCCGTGGAGGGCGGTGGCGAGGGCTATGTTCGCCGAGTCATGCTGGTTGCCCGCTCTCTTGTGTGCATCGCTGGCTTTAAGAGCACTGCCGTAATGGGAAACCCCGGGAGGGGAAAGGGTGAAAGTCTCGATGCCTCGAGCGGAGCGTCCGCCTGAATTGTGGTGAAGGCTGACGAAGATCGCATTCACCTTCACGGTGTTGGCGATATTCACCCGCTCCTGGAGAGAATAGAAGCGGTCGGATTCGCGTATCATCTTGACCTTGAATCCCTTGGCCACGAGGAGCTTTTTGAGCCGAAGCGCCATCTTGATGTTGTAGTTGGCTTCGGTGCCGATGGGGTTGGTTGCCCCGGGGTCTTTGCCGCCGTGGCCGGCGTCGATGATGACTGTCCGGAAATCCCCGGCGTTATTAATGAAATTCGGGCGAAGCACGGGATCGATGAGTTTCGCTAGATCCATACGTGAGATGTAAATGCCGTTTCCGGAGGCTACGACAGAATTGGAGAACACGAATTTCACGTTATTCATCAGGCACTCGTTGCCGCCGACTTTGAGCTTCATTTCGACCTTCTTATTCTCAAGGACGACTGAATTGCCGGTTCGGGTGAGTTTGGTGAAATTGTAGAAGCTCTTGACGCTCTGGATGGAAACGTAATCGCGACCACCGACCTTGATCATCTTCCAGCCGTTGTTGGAAGTCTCCGCCAAGCAGAGTGAAACCGGTGCCAGAAAGGCGAGCAGCAAGGACAATACGGCAATGGTAGGTGTGCTCAAACGGGGCTTTTCTCTCAGCGGCATGATGGATATTCCTTTAAGAGCGTGGAAAATACCGCTTATCGAACGATCTGACAACTGCATTTTCCTGGGTTGGGAAAGCAGGGCGATTAAGAGCTAGGGAGAAAACCAGCTCAACTACGGATATATTAACTGCGAATGCACGCCAATGGACGCCAATCCAGAGTATTTGACTTTCAAATATTTGATTTTGAGAAAGCCGAGAAGTTGGATGGAAAACGACGCAGATACCAATGCATCTTCGGTCATTGACGTTTGATACGACCGTTGGATGAATTCGAAGTTTTCTTTTCCAAGCTCATAAGATCGCCCTGGGCGAGAAAGACCCAAACCATCAATCGAGCAGCAGTCGTTCCAACTCGGCGGATGAAAATGCGGGTGCATTGCCGGTACTGGTGGAGGATTCGTCGAGGGAGTCGGCGAGTTGCCTTTTTGTGGATTGGAGATGGACGACCTTTTCCTCTACCGTTCCCCTCGTCAGGAGCCGGAAGACCGTGACGGGCTTGGTCTGGCCGATGCGGTGAGCGCGGTCGGTTGCCTGGGCTTCGGCGGCTGGATTCCACCAGGGGTCGAAGTGGATGACGATATCGGCGGCCGTGAGATTGAGTCCGTAGCCACCTGCTTTGAGAGAGATCAGGAAAACCGGTGGGCCGGAATCCGATTGGAAGCGATCCACGAGTTGCTGACGGTTGCGGGTCTTTCCGTCGAGGCGCAGAGAGTTGATTCCGATGCTGTTGAGAGACGTTTCGATTTCGACGAGTTGTTTCTGGAACTGAGAGAAGACCAGGATCTTGCTGCCGGATGCGATGGACTGATCCGCGATTTCCAAAAGCCGTTCGAGTTTCGCCGAGCGGCGGGGAACGGGGAGCTCGCGGAGTTTGTCGGAACCGAGGAGAGCGAGATCGCAACAGGTCTGGCGGAGGCGCAGGAGCGTGGTGAGCGTCTGCATCCGGGCGGCGGCATCTTGGCCGGAGTCGCGGATCTCATCAATACGGCGTCGGCCAGCGGCGAGGAGGTCGCGGTAGGTGGCGAGTTGATCCTTGGAAAGGGCACAGAATTCGTCGATCAGGATCTTGGAGGGGAGTTCCGGGGCGACCTCGGATTTCGTGCGGCGGAGGACGAAGGGGGAGGTTTTGAGTCGCAGCAGTGTTGCTGCGCGGGGGGCGGACTCCGGAGAGGAAATCGGGGTTTCGTAGCGTTCCTTGAAATGGCTGCGGGTGCCGAGCCAGCCTGGCTGGACGAAACGGAAGATGGACCAGAGGTCGCGGGCGGAATTTTCCACCGGAGTTCCCGTCAGGGCGATGCGGTTGGCGGCGTTCAGTTTGGCGACCGCCTTGGAATGGTCGGTATCGGGGTTGCGGATCAGGGAGGCCTCGTCAATCACGGCGATCGAGTATTCCTGTTTCAGGTGCCATGCGAGATCCCGGGAGAGGGTTCCATAGGTGGTCAGGACGACATCCCTCGGGCGAATCTGATCCCGCAGCTTGTCGCGATTGTTTCCGTGCAGGATCACAACTCTCCGGGCGGGGGCGAAGCGTTTGAACTCGGCCAGCCAGTTGCCGAGCAGCGAAGTGGTTACCACAATGAGTGCTGGTTTGGGCTGTGGACAAGTTGTGAACAAGTGCTCGATACAAGCGATGGTCTGAAGCGTCTTACCTAGCCCCATGTCGTCGGCTAGAAGAGCTCCGTCGTATCGTTTCAATCGATCGATTAACCAGCTGAATCCGTGCGCTTGGTATGGACGCAGGACGGCTTGTAGGTGTGCTGGTAATTTGATGTCATTATAATCGTATAAAGTGTTATCACTGTGTGATTTATCAGACTTTTTACAAATTTCACGTATGATTTGTGAGGAGGCACCCTTGGTGAGAAATCGGCCGTTTTCCTGGCGGATATCGAGGTCTTCAAAGAGGGGGTCGATGAGGTTTTCAATGTCATCGGAGAGGATGATCTGTTTGCCTTTGGAAGGCTGGCCGGATGAGCCTTTTGAACGGAGAAGACGGCGGACTTCGGCGGCGGGGATGGGCGATCCGGAGTCCGTTTCAAAGCTGAGGTTGAAGTCCAGCCAGTCCTCGCCGGAGGATACGATTTCTATTTTCGGCGAGATGTAGACGTAGGAAGAGGCAAGCGTGAGGATGGCTGGGGCGAGGTCCCGTTTCCAGGAATCCGGGAAAGCTTGGAGAGATTCTGTCAGGAAGCTCCGGATCGCGTCGGGATCGGATGTCGCGAATGTGCCGTCGCGGAGAGGTGGGGTCGATCGGGCTTTGGTTTCTTCGGTTGGGTTGCGGGTATGGATGGTGTCGCCGTCGAGGCAGGGTAGATCCGAATGGGAGTAGGAGGTGCGCAGTTCGACGGAGATTTTGGATGTGGATCCCGTTACGCTGAGCTCGAAGTCCGGCTTCGCCGGTGTGAAATGCAGGGACTCGAACCATTCGGATGCCGAGAAATCGAGGTGGGATTGGAGGGAGTCGAGATCATGGAGGAACTCGCCGACGGGAATTATGGCTTGTTTCGCTTCGGATAGTGTTCGGAGGACGGCAGCAATTTGCTCCGTTGGCTTTGAATTTCCAATTCGAGAAAGGCCTGTGGAGGAGATTTTCCAGAAGGATTCATCGATTCGAACGATCTCTTGCTGAGCCGGTGCGAAGATTATCGTGTTTCCTGCAAGATTACAGTTATCGAGGATGATTTGGGTTCCGGTATCGATCGAGATTTCGCCGGAGTCGGTGGTGACATTCGGATGCCCTTCAATGGAGGAGAGGAATCCGGGGAGATTAGCGGGAGAGAGCGAGAGTTGGACAGGAGGGCGGGAAACCGCGTTTTGGGAGACGAGCCAGGCTGTCAGGCGGGAATCGGCATCCGATGGTGCACTCTCCGAGTGCGAAACGGAGGCGGAGAGCCTGCCTTTCCGAAGGTTTTCCTGCCATGGCCCGTGGAGGCGTATCGTCCATGCAAGATCGGGCATGGCGTTTTGCGGGGCGGATTTTTGCTCCGTTGGTGCTTTTGGCTGCGGCGGATTGAGGAGATGCAGTCCGGCAGCGATGGCGTGGGGGCAGAATGTGCCTTCCCGCTGGTTTGCCGGGCAGGGGCATTTCGCATCGAACCAAGTAGGGGTGCGTGCAGCGACCGTGGCGCGGAACATACGTTTGCCGACTTTGACTGAGCCGCGCCAGCCGTCATTGGTTTTCTCGGAAGAGACTACGGCTCCAACATTGAGTAGCGACTGCGCCTCCTTGAAGTCCTGCCACGCGGCGGCCTTGCGGAGGGAGGATTCGTCGAAGTTGGGCATGTGGCGGGGAGAATGGGCGAGGCTCGAGATTTTTCAACGCAAAGGCGCCGGGAAGATGGTTGATTGGTTGGCACTTGGCGAGATACCGTCGCGAAGATGAGCAAAGTGATCGTGATTGGTGCGGGCTACCTCGGTGAGGAGATTCTTCGGGTATTCCGGGACGGGGGTTGGGATGCGCAGGGAGCGACCTTGAGCGGGGGTGGCGATTTTATTCCCTGCGACGTGAGCAATTCGGGATCTGTGGGGGAGCTGCCTGATGCTGATGCGGTGGTTCACTGCGCGTCGTCGGGGCGGGGCGGGGGTGATGCGTATCGCCAAGTGTATCTTGAGGGATGCCGGAACCTGGTGCAGCGGTTTCCGGATGCGAGGCTGCTGTTTACATCTAGCAGTTCGGTTTATGCGCAGGTGAACGGTGAGAGGGTGACAGAGGAGTCGGAGACTGTGCCAGATCGTGAGACGGGGAAAATCCTACTAGAGGCGGAGCAGGTGGTGACGGGAGCGGGTGGGGTGGTTGCGCGGCTTGCCGGAATCTACGGACCGGGTAGGAGTGTTCTGCTGAGGAAGTTCCAGAGTGGCGAGGCGGTGATCGAGGATGATGGGAAGCGTTTCATTAATCAGATCCACCGGGACGATGCGGCGAAGGCGGTGTTCCATTTGCTTACGCTGGACGAGTTTTCGGGCGGAGAGATTTTTAATGTGAGTGATTCAGGTAGCTTGAGCCAGTTGGAGGTGTATCAGGGCTTGGCGCGGATCTTCGGGAAGGACTTGCCGCCATTCGGGCCGCGGGATTTGAACCGCAAGCGGGGATGGACGCACAAGAGGGTTTCGAATGAAAAGCTCAGGTCGAGGGGCTGGGAGCCGTTGTATCCGTGTTTCTTGGATGCGGTGGGAGGGTTGTGAGTTGCGGCGAGACGCAGCAACCACAGCCTGCGGCGAGACGCCACAGCTACGCGAGACGCGGTAGCTACAAGGTTCCTGACCAGGTCCAGAGGTTTGGGTCGAAATATTTGTGGGCGGAGCCGATGAGGCGTTTTGGATCCGCATTGGGTCGGAGGATTGCGAACACCGTTGAGCCTGAGCCCGACATGAGAGCGGCTTTGGTATCGCGGCGGTGAAGCAGCCAGTCTTTTAGCTCGGCGAGGTAGCGGTGCTTTGTGAAGACGGGTTGTTCAAGGTCGTTGACGAGCGTGAGATCCCCGTATTGCTGTTCGCTGTAGCGGATTCCAGAAACCGGTTCGGCATTGAGGCAGTTTCGGTAGGCGTCTGGGGTCGGCACGGAGAACCTTGGCTTGAAGAGGACGACGGGGAGTGAAGGTGGAGTTGGGGCTGCGGTGATAATTTCTCCGCGGCCGGTGCAGAGGGCGCTGCCGGCGTAGAGGAAGAATGGAACGTCGGAACCGAGGGCAGCGGCGATGGAGTGAAGGGTTTCCGGTGCGAGCGGTTTCGCGAGTTGACCGTTGAGAGCGAGGAGGGTGGTGGCCGCGTTGGAGGATCCGCCACCGAGTCCGGCTCCGTGGGGAATGCGCTTTTCCAGATGGATGTGGAATGGGAACTCTTCTCCAGATTCCTTGGAGAGCGCTTCGACCGCCTTGACGATGAGGTTTGCACCGTCTGTGGGCAGCGACGGGTCGTCGCAGGTGAAAGAAAAGGATTCGGCAGGGGTGATGGTGATTTCGTCGGCGAGGCCGGGAAGTTTGGCCATCAGTGTCTCGATCTCGTGGAATCCGTCGGAACGCTTCCTGAGGACGCGGAGTAATAAATTGATTTTTGCAGGGGAGAACATTTTGGAGAAAGCGCTGAAATACTGAGAACTGAAACGCTGAAATTAAGAGATGGATAGGAGGGCTAGCATGCGGCCGGTTTGGCCTTTTTCCATGCGGTAGGAGTAGTGGAGGGCGAGGTCTTCGGCGGTGTTCATGCAGGAGTCGTGGAAATTCCGGATACCTAGCTTGCGTGCCTGAGTTGCTATGATTTGCGAAATGTCTACCTCGTAGTGGGGCGGACGGATGCAGGGAGAGAGGACGCAAGTGAGATCGGCTGGATCTGTGCCGAAAGCGGAGGACATTTTACCGACCGCATTTGCGAGGATGTTCAGTTCGGAGCCTTTCCTTCCGGAGTGGAGGAGGCC
>CAJQKQ010000120.1 GCA_905478925.1 uncultured Verrucomicrobiales bacterium | reverse complement strand
GGGAGAGGGAAGATTTGGAACAGAAGGAAGCAAAGGAAGCAAAGGAAGCAAAGGAAGCAAAGGAAGAAAAGGAAGAAAAGGAAGAAAAGGAAGCAAAGGGGGACAGAAGGGAGCGAAGAATGAGGGATATGGGGTGAGCTTCTTCAGGATTTGCTAATCTGCTTAGCCGATGGGAACTTTGCGTCCTTAGCGATCTTCTGTAAAAATCTGTCTTGGTTCTCAGAGTTGGGAGAGGGAAGATTTGGAACAGAAGGAAGCAAAGGAAGCAAAGGGGGACAGAAGGGAGCGAAGAATGAGGGATTTGGGGTGAGCTTCTTCAGGATTTGCTAATCTGCTTAGCCGATGGGAACTTTGCGTTCTTAGCGATCTTCTGTAAAAATCTGTCTTGGTTCTCAGAGTTGGGAGAGGGAAGATTTGGAACAGAAGGCAGCAAAGGAAGCAAAGGGGAACAGAAGGGAGCGAAGAATGAGGGATTTGGGGTGAGCTTCTTCAGGATTTGCTAATCTGCTTAGCCGATGGGGACTTTGCGTTCTTAGCGATCTTCTGTAAAAATCTGTCTTGGTTCTCCGCGTTGGGAGCGGGAGAGCGGGAGAGGTTTTCCGCGGGACGTAAGGACGGCGCACGGCGATTGCGAGGGCTCCCCAAAAACGGCGTTTTACGGAGCATTCTCCCTTTCAGTTTTCAGCTTCACCCGCCCCCCGTTCCGGGTAACGCCTGTTTCAGGCGCCCCACGCAAAAAGCAAATTCCTAGCAGCGGCTGAGGAGTAAGGGACGTCTCCGTGACTTAATGCACCTCGGTTGCCGCCTCGATGTCGTCTTCGTCGCCACCCTGCAGGTATGTTCGGGGCTTGTAGAGGATGGCGAAGGGGATGAAGAGGATGGCGGTGATAAGCATGAGCTTGGTGAAGAACCAGAAGTAGGCGGCGCCTTCGAGTTTCTCGCCACCACCCGCGGTGTAGGTGAATTTGAGCGGGTTCTCGGGGTCGAGCTCGGTTTTCTCTAGCATGCCCTGTTCCGACTTCGCCTTGTAGAGCCAGGTTCCCTGTTCGGCGGTCTCATCCTCGATCAGTGTTAGCGTGATGCCGAGGTCCCATTGGGTTTTATTCTTGCCGTCCGGACCGTCTGAAGTCACCCGTGCC
Source organism: uncultured Verrucomicrobiales bacterium (assembly GCA_905478925.1). Lineage (GTDB taxonomy): Bacteria > Verrucomicrobiota > Verrucomicrobiia > Verrucomicrobiales > Akkermansiaceae > Luteolibacter. Next base: position 27,783 of record CAJQKQ010000120.1, on the reverse strand, counting down.
TTCTTGGCGTGCTGCAGGGTGTAGCGCAGCGGGTTGCCCCAGGGGTCTTTTGGTAGATCTGCGAGCTCTAGCGGGAGTTTGCCGTTGGCAACGTATGTCGCGACGACGCGATCGGCGCCGTCTTTGAGTAGGTCGCTGACGGGGGATCGGATGACGTCGTTTGCTTTGATCAGATCATCGTCCGAGCCGAGTTTGCCGTCGTGTCCCGGGTGGGCGGATTCGCTGATGGCGACTTCTGGCACCTGGATGTAGATGCTGACCAGTCCGGTGATGGCGTTGCCGAGGCTCACCGAGACGAGGAAGATCGCCATCATCAGCGATTTCATGCGCTTCGGCGCCTGGGTGTAGAAGAATTCGAGGCCGACGATCGATACCATGATCTCGGCGGCAGTGAGGATGAGGTAGGAGAGCAACTGCCAGGCGACGTGTGGTGTCTCTCCGCGGTCGATCGCCTCCTGTGCGAGGGCGACCACGGCGAATGATGCGACCATGATGGCGAGGCCGGCGCCGATCTTGCGCAGCGGGGTCAGTTTGATCCTTTTCTCAACAAAGGGGTAGATGACGAAGATGAAGAGCGGGATGAGGACGAGGATGAAGAAGGGGTTGAATGCCTGGATCTGTGAGGGCAGGACTTCCACGCCAAAGAAGTTGCGGTTCATGCGCTCGGCCTGGAACACGAATCGCGATGCGGTCTGGTCGAACAGGCACCAGAAGATGCCTACGAAGAGAACCATAGGCAGAAGTTTACCGATGGCATTTCGCCCCTCCTTGCTGGTCAGTTCGCGGAGGAAGGCTTCGCCCTTGGCGGGGATGTGGATGAACTTTCTGCGGCCCATCCAGAAGAAGATGGTGGCGAGGGTCATCAGCACACCGGGAATGCCGAAAGCCCAGTGTGGGCCGGCCCATTTCAGTATCACCGGGATGAGGAGGTTGGAGAGGACGGCGCCGAAGTTGATCGAGAAGTAGAAGATGTTGAAGATGCGCGGCAGTAGGTGCTGATTGTTTTTTCCAAACTGGTCGCCAACGTGGGCGGAGACGCAGGGTTTGATCCCGCCGGCACCGATGGCGATGAGGCCGAGGCCGGCGAGCAGCCACAGGCCGACGACGCCGCCGACGCCCATGAAGGCGAGGCAGAGGTGGCCGAGGCAATAGACGACGGAGAGGGTGACAATGGTGCGGTACTTGCCGAAGAAGGTGTCGGCGATGAGCGCCCCGAACAGCGGGGTGAAATAGACGGCGAGGGTGAAAAAGGCGACGTAGGAAGTGGTCTTGGCCTCCGACATATCGGAGCCGCCGAGCACGCCGAGGTAGTTGGCCAAGAACACGGCGAGGGCTGCCTTCATGCCGTAGAAGCTGAAGCGTTCGGCGGCCTCGTTGGAGATGATGTAGGGGATGCCGCCGGGCATTCCGGTGACGTCGGTGGGGCGGGTGCGGATTTTGCTCATCAGTGGGCGGGATGGTGGACGCTTCGTGGGCCGCTGCCAAGGGCGGAGATTGGAGAATTGGAGGGGTAGATGATTGGGGGGGCTAAGCCGCTTTCTGCCCCTCTGCTATCCCTTCAACGGCGCCCTCAAGCGCCCCCCGCAAAAAGCAAATTCCTAGCAAGGCGATCACGACTGTGCGACGGCGCATGGCTGGCGCTGGAGGAGCAGGAACCTAGCACCACCAAGAGGGCAGCTAGCAGGACTCCTCGCCCGGCGAGGCGGGCAAGAATATCGAGCTTTGCTGGCGCGGGCGGATCTGGGATGGGGGCAGCATGAAATGACCATCAGACTTGGTAACACCTGCGATCCGAAGCCAACTTCAGGCTTGAAGAAGCCCAGGGTTCCGGGTCAAATCCGGTCGATGAACGGGGTTAGCCTCCTTCCTCCCCCTCGAACCCCGCCCGACAGGCGCGCAGGGACGGCGGGGTCAGAAAAGCAATTTCCTAGCAATGAAACATATATTGAGTGTCGTTTTGGTGGTAGTCTGCTGCGCATGTGCTGCACAGGCAGAGGTGACGGTATCGAAGATGTTCGGGGACCACATGGTTCTCCAGCGCGACATTGACGTGCCGGTTTGGGGATGGGCGGATCCTGGCGAGGAAGTCACGGTCGAGTTTGGTGGCCAGAAGAAGAAGGCCCTAGCCGATAAGGCCAGCAAATGGATGGTGCGGTTGGCGGCAATGGACGCGTCGTCGAAAGGTCGCGCGTTGACGGTGACATCCTCCACCGGCAAGAAGAACTTGGCATTCAAAGATGTATTGGTGGGCGAAGTGTGGTTGTGCTCCGGGCAGTCGAACATGTCTTTTGGGATGGATGGTTGCAGGGGGATCCTGAAGGAGGCGATTGATACTGCCAACTTCCCGCTCATTCGTCACATTGCGGTTGCTGGCCATTTCTCGGTCAAGAAGGCAAAAGATCTGCCGGACGGTTCATCGTGGAAGGTCTGCACACCACAGACCGTGGGCGGGTTCACGGCGGTGGGCTTCTTCTTCGGCCGGAAGATTTATCAGGAAACTGATCTTCCTGTGGGGCTGATTCATTCGTCAGTCGGCGGCACTCAAATTGAGCCATGGACGCCGGTCGAGGGGTTTGCGTTGGTTCCTGAACTGGGGACCCTCAGGAAGCAAGCTGCTGGCGCGGAAGACAAGTATCGCAAGCTGATGGGCGAGGCTGTTGTCAATGTCCGGAAATGGACTGCGGATACGGAGAAGGCTCTGGAGACGGGCGACGAATTGTATTTGCCTATCTTGCCGTCACATCCGCTCAGTAAGGGAAGCAAGCCGACGATGTTGTTCAACCCGAAGATCAATCCGCTTGTTCCCTACGCCATGCGTGGCGTGATCTGGTACCAGGGCGAGTACAATGGTGACGAGGGCATTTCTTACCTGCACAAGACGCGCGCACTGGTCGAGGGTTGGCGGACGGTATGGGGCCAAAAGGCGGCCAAGAAGGGCGGCCCGGGCAGAGACTTCCCGTTCTATTGGGTGCAGCTTGCGAACTACCAGAAACCGAGTGACAAGCCGGCAGGTGGCGACGGTTGGGCGCGGATTCGCATGGCGCAGACCAAGGCGCTGAAGATCAAGAACACCGGGATGGCCGTCGCCATTGAACTGGCTGATGAAGCCAGGCCGAGCGACATCCACCCCAAGAACAAGAAGGATGTCGGCGAGCGTCTGGCGCTCTGGGCACTGGCGAAAGACTACGCCAAGCAGGTCACCTTCAGCGGCCCGCTCTACAAGAGCATGAAGATCAGGGGCAGCGAAGCGATCATCAGTTTTGATCATCTTGGCAAGGGCCTGATGGTTGCGGAGAAGACCGGCATTGAGCCGGTCAAAGAAGTCAAGAATGGCGCATTGAAGCGCTTCGCGATTTCGGGCGCCGACGGCAAGTGGCACTGGGCGGATGCCAAGATCGCGGGCAATACGGTTGTGGTGTCGAGCAAAGACGTCGCCAAGCCCGTGGCTGTGCGGTATGCGTACACGATGAACCCCGCCGGATGCAACCTGTATAACAAGGCAGGCCTGCCGGCCTCGCCGTTCACAACGGACAATCACTGGAAGTAGGAGCAATATGAAATACGTATTCAATTTAGCGGCGATGGGTGTCATTCTCTGCGCGTCGGTCGCGCAGGCGGCGGTATGGATGCCGAGTGTGTTCTCGGACCACATGGTCTTGCAGCGCGAGAAGCCCGTGCCGGTTTGGGGATGGGCGGCGCCGGGCGAGAAAGTGACGGTCACATTTGCAGGCCAGAAGAAGACGGCCACCGCCGACAAAAACGGCAAGTGGGTGGTGCGCCTCGATGCGATGAAAGCATCCGCCAAGGGTCGCGCACTGGTGGTGAGCTCCGATCGAACATCGAAGACCCAAACTCACACATACACCGACGTCCTGGTGGGCGAAGTCTGGCTTTGTTCCGGGCCGTCAAACATGCAGTGGCGACTCAAACATTGCACGAGCGGTATCAAGGCGATCGCTCGCGCCGACTACCCACAGATCCGCCTGCTCAACGTGAGCTACGCCGCGTCGCCGATTCCGATGCGGGATGTGAACGGGACGTGGGAGGTCTGCAGTCCGGATACAGTGGGGGACTTTTCTGGCGTCGGCTTCTTCTTTGGCGAGCGGCTGTTCAAGGAAATTGACGTACCGATCGGGCTAATCCAGAGCGCTGGGGGCGCAATGCGTATTGGTCCATGGGCAGCTCCGGCAGGATTCAGCTCGCAGAAGAGTCTTGAAAAAGACGCCGCGTTCATCGCCGAAGCGAATGCGAAATATGTCGAGGCGATGAAGCAGTATGACATGGGCATTGTGCGCAGGTGGGCGGACGATACCGACGCGGCGCTGGCAGCGGGCGAGGAACTGCCCACGTTCCCGGCGCTGCCCAAGAGCGAAATCTCTGCGGGTAGGCAGGACAGCAAACCAACCACCCTATTCAACAGCATGATCGCACCGCTGGTTCCCTATGCCATGCGCGGCGTGACCTGGTATCAGGGGGAATACAACAAGAACTTCGTAACGCTACACAAAGACAAGATGGAAGCGCTCATCACCAGTTGGCGCAAGCTCTGGGGTGGGGAGCCGTTCCCGTTCTATTTTGTCCAGCTCAGCCCGTGCTACTGGTCGCACAGCCACTTCGGTATGCAGGGGACATGGGAAGCGCAGTCTTCGGTTCTCGAGATTCCGAACACGGGCATCGTAGGAACTTCAGATATTGCGGAGCCTTGGACCCGGCATACGAAAAACAAGTTCGACGTGGGCAACCGGCTGGCGCTTTTGGCACTGGCAAAGGACTATGGCAGGAAGGATCTCGCCTATTCGGGGCCGATATACAAGTCGGTCAAGTTCACCGGGAACCAAGCGATCGTCACATTTGACCATACTGCCAAGGGGCTGAAATCGCTTGATGGAAAGCCGTTGTCCTACCTGGTGATCGCGGGTAAGGACAGGGTGTTCTACAACGCCGATGTCGAGATCGACGGCGCGACCCTCGTCCTATCGTCGAAGAAGGTCCGCAATCCGGTCGCTCTACGGTATGGCTGGTGCCCGACGGCCGAGCCGAATCTTGGCAACAGCGCGGGGCTTCCTGCGATCGCGTTCCGTACGGATGATTGGGAAGAGGTCCTCTCTACGCCTCGGCTCGGCGAGTGGCGCGTGGGTGCGGGCGAGTGGTCTGTGGCGAAGGGCGTGTATACGCAGGCGGACGATAGGGGATTGACGAGGCTGTTCACCGGCTTTCAGGACTGGCGCAACTACACATTTGAGCTGGAGGTAAAGAGGACCGGCGTCATTGCGTACATCTACTTCCGCATGAACAAGAAGGGCTCCTACAGCTGGAACGTTGGCGACAATGATTCATCGATCCAGTCCAAGGGTGGCGGCAGTGGTAGCAAGCGGGTTGCCTGCGAGATAGGACCCGACAAGTGGTACAAACTCAAGGTGGTGGCGAAGGATAACACGTTTGAGCTGTTCGTCGACGGCACGTTGATACTGACGCACACGGACAAGGACGAGAGAAAGAACGCACACAAGACCGGCGGAGTGGGTGTGGGCGGCTTGCATATTACTGCCCAGTTCCGCAACATGAAGGTCACCGATGAATCCGGCAAGGTGTTGTTCGGAGAGTAGCCCGCAGGGCTCCTACACAAGGACTTTCTTCGCGATTCGCACCACCTTGCTCGACACCAAGAAACTCTACCGCGCTCGCCTCGCGGAGCCGCAATCGCCTTAGGGCTTGTTCGCAAATAACCTGCACAAATCCGCTTGCCTTTTTTGCATCGCTCACGTTGGCTCTCAACTCAGATCACTCGCTATCGTCGATGAAATCCGCCTTGGTGCGGACAAAAAATCCTGCGCATCTTTACACCGTTAATTTCCGAACAAGCCCTTACCAGATCTTCAGTATCTCTTCCGCCTTATGACCCATAGAACCAGCACCTTCAGTATCTACCTATTCATGGTTTCAATGATCGCGCCACTAGGCCTCGCGGCTGAAGTGGAGGTCGGTTCGGCGACGCCGCCCGAAGTGCGCATGAAGGCCTGGGATCACCACGTGAAGCTGAGAGAATCGTCGATATTCAAGGATGTCGAGTGGACGGCTGTTGGCCCCAGGATCCAGGGCGGAAAGATCGAGAGCATTTGGTCGGTCAAAAAGCGCAAGTCGACCCTCTATGTCGGCTCCGGCTCCGGTAATCTCTGGAAATCCGTCAACAACGGCACGACTTGGAAACCGATTTTTGAGAGCGAGTCGACTTCCTCGATCTCGGTCGTCACGGTATCCGACAAGGATCCGAACCTGGTCTGGGTCGGCACCGGCGAGCCGCACATGGCGCGCAGTTCGATTGCCGGGACGGGCGTCTTCAAGTCGACCGACGCGGGGGGCGCATGGCAGAACATGGGGCTCAACGACACGCACCACATCGGCCGCGTCCTCATCGACCCTGAGAATGATGACGTCGTGTATGTCGCTGCCCTCGGCCACCAGTACACCTACAACAAGCAGCGCGGCGTGTTCAAGACCAGCGACGGTGGCAAGACATGGAAGAAGATCCTCTATATCTCCGAGAAGGTCGGCGTGGTGGAAGTCGCCATGGATCCGTCCGACAGTAAGACCCTGTATGCCGTTGCTTGGGAGCGCGACAGGAAGGCTTGGAATAATGTCGTCGCCGGTCCCGGCAGCGGGCTCTACAAGTCGACCGACGCGGGCGAGACATGGAAGCTTTTGACCAAGGGGCTGCCCACCGGTGAGAAGGTTGGCAGGATGGGCATCACCATCGCGCCTTCCAATCCGAATGTTCTCTACCTCATCTGCGACCACCGCGGCGTGGGGGGCGAAGTCTATCGGTCCGACAACAAGGGCGAGAGCTGGCGCAAAACCCATGAGGGAAAGGTCAAAACTGGGATCGGTTATGATTTCTGCCTGATCAGGGTCATGCCGGACAACGAAGACGAGATTTTCATCGTGGGTTTCAACCTTCTCTATTCACCCGACGCAGGCAAGACCCAGACGATTATCTCCGAGCGCACCGTTCCCATGCTTTCGTACAAGGCCCGGCGCGCCACTCCCCATTGCGACAATCACGACATGTTCATCGATCCCGACGATACCGATCGGGTCATGCTGGCTACCGATGGCGGGCTCTATATCTCGCACGATAGAGCCAAGACGTGGCTGCACGTCAACACGCTGCCCATCGCCGAGTTCTACGCCATCTCGGTGGACGCACGTGAGCCATACAAGATATGGGGCGGCACCCAGGATAACGGCATACTTGGTGGTGAGGCGAAGCCGATGGTCCTCGGCGAGGAGCACTGGTACTGGAGCCACGGCGGCGACAACTACGTGACCCTGATCGACCCGAACGATCTCGATACGATGTATGCCGAGGGCATGTTTGGCTCGATGGCGCGACAAGATATGAAGACAGGTAAGAATCATGGCATCCGTCCCGGCCCAGCGCCGGAGGGGGAGAAACTGCGATTCAACTGGATGACTCCCTTCATCCTGTCGCATTACGATTCGAAGACGCTCTACGCCGGCGCCAACTACGTATTCAAGAGCGAGAACAGGGGCGACAAGTGGAAACGCATCAGCCCCGACCTGTCAAATAATCTGGACCCGGAAAGGCAGGGAGACGTTCCCTTCGGAACGATCACCGACATCTCCGAATCCGCACTGAAGAAGGGCTTGCTCTATGCTGGCACGGATGACGGACAACTGCATGTGACGAGGGACGACGGCGCGACTTGGACGAAGATCAACAAGGGCCTACCGAACAGGTGGGTCAGTCGGGTGGTCGCATCGAAGTATGATGAGGGGACCGCGTTTGTTTCTCTGACGGGATACCGGGAGGACGATTTTGAGGCCTATCTGTATATGTCGACCGACTTCGGGGAGACCTGGAAGTCAATCGTCAACAACATGCCCTCGGAATCAATCAACGTGATACGCGAAGACCCGAACGATCAGGATACCCTGTATGTCGGGACCGAGCTGGGTGCCTATTGTTCCATTGACAAGGGCAAGACCTGGCACTCGCTTTGCAAGACGCTGCCGACCTGCCCGGTGCATGATCTGGCACTCCACGCGGGGACCGGCGACCTTGTCGCAGGCACGCATGGCCGAAGCGTCTTTGTTCTCCATGCAAAGGAGATTCAGAAGATCAAGCAGGAGATGGCGAAGTAGCTCTCAGTATGAAGCTCTCCAAGCTAAGTCGCCTGTCGCATCGGTGGGGATCCATCATCGCGCTGCCGCCGATCACGATCATCATCTTCTCCGGCATTGTCCTGCAATTGAAGAAGGAATCAGCCTACATCCAGCCGCCGACCCAGCGCGGTGCCGGGACAGAACTCGCAATCGGCTTTGAGCGCATTCTCGAGGTAGTGAGGACTGTCCCCGAGGCAGAGATAGAGTCTTGGGAAGATGTTGATCGGCTGGACGTCAGGCCCGGCAAGGGCGTGGTCAAAGTGCGGTGCAAGAACCGCTATGAGGTCCAGATCGATACCGAGACGGCCGAGATCCTACACGTGGCCTTCCGCCGCTCCGATCTGATCGAGAGCATTCATGACGGGTCCTACTTCAACGAACATTTCAAGCTTTGGGTCTTCCTGCCCGCTGGCATCGTGCTCGCCGCCTTGGTGATCACGGGGATCCACCTTTTTCTCCTGCCATATCTCGTCCGGCGCAAGAGAGGTCGCTGATGTTGGTGTATTGACACCTCCGAGCCAACCCCGAACTGCTGAAGTAGCACGGGTATTGCGTGCAAGTATCTCCGCTTCGGGGTGGCAGGGGAGTTGCTGGAGTCGCAGCTGCTCTAGCCAAATTGAAAATAGTCAGTCCAGATTCTGCATCGCCGGGAGTGGTTACAGGATGAATGATTATCCAGCGCAAAGGAACCCTGCCATGACTTCCACGAGTCTATCCCACCCGAAATCGTTTTCGTCTTTCCTGCTGACGGCCACCATCCTGACGGTTTCGCTGCTGGCTTTTGTGCCGGTCGCGTTCGGGCAAGCGGGAAACCCCGGCGGCGATACCGTGCCCAAAGAACTCAGTCTGGATCTTGGTAAGGATGTATCGTTGAAGCTGGTGCACATTCCGGCCGGCAAGTTCAAGATGGGTAACCACGAGACCCCGGCGGAAACGGTCAAGAAGGTCGGGGGGCTGGAAAAACACCTGACCGATGAGTATCCTGCTCATGAGGTGACGATCAGCAAGCCCTTCTACATGGGCATCTACGAGGTAACGCAGGCTCAGTGGAAGGCCGTAATGGGTAATGAACCATGGATGACAGAAACAGGAGAGGGAGAAAAGATGGCGAGTGCGCAACCGAGGCCACAAGGCTTTGACGACTATCCCGCGGTCTGGATGAACTCTTATGATGCAATCGAGTTCTGCCGCAAGCTCTCGAAGAAGACCGGCAGGACCGTCTCTCTCCCGACCGAAGCGCAATGGGAGTATGCCTGCCGCGCGGGAACTACCACGACCTTTTCCTTCGGAGATGACCTGTCGAAGCTCATCGACCACGGCTGGTACGGCCATCAAACCGCGGGGCAGAAGGAAGACTACGCCCACCGGGTCGGCCAGCTGAAGCCCAACGCCTGGGGCTTGTACGACATGCATGGTAACGTCTGGGAATTCTGCCGTGACTGGTATGACAAGGACTTCTACAGCAGGTCACCGAGTGTTGATCCGGAGAACACCAAGGAAACCGCTCTGCGCTGTCTGCGCAGTGGGTCGTTTCACAGCGGCCCCATCGTGTCCCGCTCCTCACAACGCGCCAGGTGGGTAGGTCCCAAGGATGTCCGCTACAACTACGGTCTCCGGGTCGTGGTTGCTGCCGAGACAGCCCTTCCCGCTGGTTCCTCTGCCCAAAGCCTTAAAGATCTTTTTAAGCCGCACAAAGCCTGGAAGCTCGCCAATGCGGTCAAAGCTGAAGGCACGCTCATCGAAGCGACCACCAAGGGCAATGAAATCTATTTCAACCACTACAGGGGTGAGCTGCACAGTAAAGGCGAGTACTCGGATGTCGCCTTTAAAATGGAATTCATGCTGCCGGATAAAACCAACAGCGGTGTCCTCTTCTTGGGTAGTTATGAAATCCAGTTAAGCAATAGTTTTGGGAAAGAGAAGCTGAACAGCAATGACGCTGGCGCACTCCACGGAGCTGTCGCCCCAAAAGTCAATGCAGCCAGGAAAGATGGTGAGTGGCAAACGCTGGAGGTGACTTTCAGAGCACCACGCTTCGCAGAGGACGGCCAGAAAACAGCGCACGCTTTATTTGTGAAAGTTCTGCTCAATGGTCAGGTCGTGCAGGAGAACCTTTTCGCCAAAAGACAAACAAATCGCGCGATCATCAAAGATGAAAACACCCAAGGCCCGATTATTATTCAAGGAACCCGTGGGCATATCGCCATTCGCAATGTCGAAATGAAAAACCTTGACCTGAGCTCTGTTGAAACTCCGGAACTAAGCAAGGAAGATCGCATCCCACGCGCTAAATATGGCCGTCCCAAGGTTGATTTCGTTGCCTTGGGCAAAGCAGCCTTTGAGGACAAAGGCTGTATAGAGTGTCATGCGACAAACCTTGATAAAACAACGATTAAAACCGGCCCCTCTCTCTTTGGCTTGCTTCAGCTAAAGCCGCGAGTCATCAAGGCCATTGATAAAGCAGAGGATCGTCTGGTTGAGATCGTCGCTGATGACGATTACATCAGCAATTCAGTCCGTCAACCGCATGCCGTTTTGTCTTTAAACAAAAACGATGACAATAAACCTTATCTGCCAATCATGGTCCCCTACAGCCCTGAGATTGTTAGCGATGGAGAGCTTTTGGCAATTACGGCCTATCTGAAGACCTTGAATCCAAAAAGTCAACAGGGCCCATTGTATCTATGGGTGGAGAAACCTGCCGTGCAATACGACATTTCTAAAGACAAAGATGCCGTCCTCGTCCATTCGCGTCCTCGTCTTCAGCGGGTGAATATTGGCGAAAACCATTCATCCCGTGCTTTCCATGTCGGCTTGCCAGGCAACGTCAACTACAGCTTTGATCAGCGTATTTTAGGCGTGGTCGATATCTGGAACGGTCCCTTCATCCGCTTGCGCAATGAGAAAAATGGCCGCGCTCACCAGCCCAGTCAAAGAGGGGATGGCGCCGAAGTGTGGAAAAGCGAGTCAGCTTATTTTCAGCCACTCTATAAAGACGGTTCTGAGGTAGACTTTAACTTCAGGGAGCCGACCCATGTCGATCAAGTTCTTGGTCTTGAAATGGTGGCCGATAAAGGCGACTTCGTGGCTCGGGTCAATGCAGCCAAAGCACGATTTCTCGGAGTAAAAACCCCGAAAGGGGCCGTTCCGACCTTCGAATACGAAATCGAAGGCAATGTGGTTGCGATGCAGTTTGTCCCGAGCGCCAAGCAGACCAAGCAGTTGACGGTCAATTTCAAGATGACCCTCGAATCGGCGCAAACATTCATCTTTCCTGCAGCCGCCTTTAACGAAATAGAAGCCAGCGTTGGTAAAATTGATGGCAATAAATGGACTGTCCCTGCCGGAACTCACCGTAACATTACGTTTGTCGCAAAGAGTAAAAAACCTGCACGAATCGTGTTTACCGCTGGGATGGACAAGCTTCCAAAAGAGCAAAAAAGAGCTCCCGAGAAAATCAGCTGGAGAAAAGTCGATGGCAAGCTCGCTCAAGAAGTCGAGGGTAAGACCGCGCAAGAATTCAGCCTGCTGAAAGGATACACTTTAAGCAATTGTGACGGCCCGAAAGATCACCTGGGTCGAGACATTGATCTCTTCGAACCTCTGGGAATCGATTTCGTCGGCAATGATACCGTTTTTGTTTCGACTCGTGCTTCCGGTGTCTGGAAGATCTATAAAGGCGAATGGCATCTGTTTGCTGAAGGAACGTATGAGTCTCTCGGGCTTGTTGCTGAAAATGAACATACGATTGTTCTCGGTGAAAAAACGGGCCTGATGCGCTTAACAGATACCGATGGCGATCACTGGGCCGATCATCGCGAAAACATGTCTGACCATTTTCGCTTCAACGGCAACTACCACGAATATCTGCATGGACCTGTTAAATACGGCGACAGCTACCTTTATAATCTGAACTTAGCGCACCGGATTGAAGGAAACTATAAAGGCGGTGGTGCTGCGATGGGCACTGTCGGCGGTCTGCGTGGCTGGATGTGCGAAATCAATTCAAAAGGCGAGTTCAATACGTTTGCCAACGGCTTGCGCAGCCCCGCGGGCCTGGCGGTTTCCCCGGCAGGAGAAATTGTTTATGCCGAGAATCAGGGCTCATATGTCGGAACCTCAAAAATATTCATCGTCAAAAAAGGTAAATTCTATGGCAACCCTGTCGGCTTGATCGATCTGCCCGGGATGAACGATCAAAGCAAGGAAGTGCAGTGGGAATCTGTCAAAAATAACCGCGAACTGCCACTCGTTCTTATGCCGCAGTCGAAAGCAGCGAATTCACCGGGAAGCCCGGAGTGGGACACTAGCGGCGGTAAATTTGGGCCTTACTCCGGCAAGATGTTCGTCGGTGATCAAACCCTCTCAAGACTGTTTGTTGTAGACCGCCAAAAAGTCGGTGATATTGAGCAAGCGGCTTTAATCCCTTTTGCAGAAGGACTGGCTTCCGGCGCCATGCGTCTCAAGTTCAATCCAGTCGACCATTCTCTTTGGATTGGCCAAACGGGCCGTGGCTGGGGGGCTCGTGGCGGATCTCAAGCGGCCTTTCAAAAGCTGAGCTGGGACGGCACCATGCCCAATGCCATTCAGTCCGTCAAAGCCACCGCCAAAGGTTTCGACCTCTTCTTCACCAAAGCACAATCGGCAGATTTTGGCGATATCACCGTGAGCTCCTGGTTCTACACCGATAGCCCTGACTATGGTTCCCTCGAAAACGGTAAAAGAGAGGACAAAGTTCTTAGGCAGGTTTGGAATTCTGATAAAACAACATGTTCAATCGAACTGGAGAACTTCAAGATCGAACCCAGAACGGGGACCAATACTTCGCGGGTTTATCACTTGTTGCTAGATAAGACCAAATTGGCAGAAACAGGAAAGTTTCAGGCTCAGGCTTTCTTCACCCTGCATGCGATCCCGACGAAATAAAATTAGCGATCCCGCCGTGTCCCGCTCCGCCCAACGTGCCAGGTGGGTAGGTCCCAAGGATGTCCGCTACAACTACGGTCTCCGGGTCGTGGTTGCTGCCGACAACTAGCCCTCCCGCAACCCATAGCGCGTGCCGGTCCGTGTTCCGCCCGAGAGCGCGGCGCGTGAGTGCCAGGAATTTGGTCGGAAGGCGAAGGCTGGAAATCGACGTAACTCACTGTAGAACAAAGATTAGTGGCTATTCGGTAGCATCTTTAAAGCACTCGGTGCAAATAATTTGACCAAAATGCCCGATTGAGGGAGTATTACAGGTGATGAGATCAATTCAAAAACCGACGGGTGCCCCTATGAACAGGCGAAATATGTTGAAAACAGCGGGTTGCTTTTTGATGTTGCCTACTTTGGAAAGCTTCGGTCAAGAGGCCGCGGGCGATGATGCTGTGAAGGCGAACCGCCTGTTTTGTATGAACATCGGCAACGGCATGTGCTCTGACAACTTCCCGACCTCGACGGGCAAGGACTACCAGAGCTCTTCTACCTTCAAGCCGCTGGAAAACTTAAAGGATGATTTCACGCTCTGCACGAATTTAAGGAACTACGGGAGTCACGAAAGCACGATGTACGCTTTTGCGGAATATGCGGACCACACAAATCCCCAGTTGATTAAAGATTCGGTTGACGAGGTCGCGGCGGCTCACATTGGTAATGACACGAGGATTCGAAATTTGGTCGTTGAACAGAGGAATTCCTATGGGATTTCCTGGAAGGGTGGATTGCCCGTTTCCCCAATCTCGGACGTGCAGATTTTGTTCGAAACCATCTTCGGCAAAGTCGACAAGACAAAACGCGCCGAATTACTGACGCTCAAAAAATCGATGCTGGATGCTAGTATAGCTGACGCTAAGAGCATGATGAATAAAGTTTCTCAGGAAGACCGCGCCAAATTGGATGAGTATTTTTCCAGTTTGCGTGAATCTGAAAAGTCGATCCAAAGATCGGAGCGCTGGTTGAGTCAAGAGCACGTAGAGGTGCCATTCCCTGGAAACGTGAAGTTCAAAACAGACGGCCTCAGTGAGTATTCGCAAAAGATTTTAGTGTGCCCGCATTTCAATCAACGTTCAAGCTATTTGGATTTGCTCTTTCTGGCATACAAATTTGACGTCACGCGAGTGGCCAATGTGTATTCGGAATGGAATTGGCTTGGTCATCATACCGATTCCCATCAAGTCGCCACCGAAGCAGGCTTTATTAAGAACATCGAAGCGGACCAAGGCTATATGATGCAGACGGCTCGTTTCCTGGAGAAGCTCAAATCGACCAAGACAAAAGCGGGCGGAACCTTACTGGATCAGACGGTTTGTATGGTCACCAGTTCTCTGAGTATTAACAAAGAAGAAGGCCCTCACGGGATGAAGAATAACCCCGTGATTGTCGCTGGCGGTGGATTTGAGCATGGTAAACACATTAAGTTTAATGGGACAGATAACCGGAACAACGTCTACCTCGCAGCCTTGCAGCATCTGGGGCTCGAAATCGAAAGTTTCGCCACCAGCAGTGGAAGCGCCAAGATTTAGGGCAAGTTCAATGAGGCTCTTATCTCTGGCGTTGATGGCGTGGGCTTTGGTTCCCGTTGCGAATGGTGTTGAAAGCAATGCCGATTTCGACCTCAATAAAACCTTCTTAACCACTTACTGTGTCAGTTGTCATGGCGATGAAAAAAGCAAGGGCGATTATAATTTCGAAAACTTTGATGACAGGGATTGGAACGATCATGATTTATTAGATGAACTGTTATGGGTGTTATCAGAAAATGAAATGCCACCCAAAAAAGCCAAGAAGAAGCCGTCAAATGAGGAGATAGATGTTTATGTGAAGCTCCTGGCCAAACAGTACCTGGCAAGCAAATCAAAGTTGCCCGGCGTTCTCACGCGTTTGAATCGAGCGGAATATGAGAACACGATCAATGATGTTTTTTTCACCAAGTTAGAAGTCAAAAACTACCTGCCTGTAGACAACACCAGGCATGGCTTTGACAATGAAGGAGATAAGCTTGTGATGTCACCCTATGCGATGGATAGCTATTTCCGAGTTGCCTCTGGAATCGCTGAGAAGGTCGTGGGAGGCATGCCCGGGACTTCTACAACCCATCATAGTTACGATAATGGTCTAGGGCGCAGATTGGGGAGCGATGGCGTTGCGGGCTATGAACATTCCAATGACGGGATGACGACCGAAGGGTATCGTTACAATGATGCATCCCGTGGGTTTGGATTAAAATATGGTGACACAGTGCCAGGCCATTACGATGTGAAGGTCAATGGACATTTTACGTTTATTGATCCAACCGTTGGCGGCGCTTTTCTCAAGGAACGTGATTTATATTACAAGGTTGACCTGGGTAAAGAAAATGAACGCTTGAGAATCACAACCAATATAGACCCTAAGCTCAGCAAAGAAGCGCTCAGCACCCAGGATTTTCTATTAAGCGATACTGTGCGGGTCTATTTGGAGCCAGGACAGAATGCTGTTATTTATAGTTACAATTATTTTTATCCATTGCCCAAGGATCTCAGTAAACTCAAGCCGATACCCCCGCGGCCGGTAGACAAGGCATTCTCCAGACTACCCAAAGCGTTATTGCACTTCATTTCGGCTGATGTGACCGGTCCCTATTATGACAGTTGGCCTCCAAAAAACGAATTTTACAACACCTACTATGAAGGCCTGAAGGATCACGACCCCCATAAGCAATATCAACAATTCATTAGAAAGCTGGCCATTAAACTCTTCCGCCGACCGGTGAGTGACAGCGAGTTGACGCGATTTTTCGATGCCGCAAAAAAGAGATATGAAACGGACGACAATGTCTTCGATGCCGTGCAGTCGGCCGTGACGATGATGCTCTGCTCACCCAAGTTTTTGTATAAGTATGAAGGTGATTCCCTCAATCTCGACGAGTATGCGATTGCCTCCAGATTGTCTTACTTTTTGTGGAATACGCTGCCCGACGACCGTTTGATCAAGTTGGCTTCCGAAGGGAAGTTGAAGGATCCAAGCGTTCGTTCTGCGGAAGCCTTAAGGATGCTGGATGACCCTAAATCCCAGCGTTTTGTTACTGATTTCACCGAGCAGTGGCTCGAACTTCATAAGGTCGATGGCTTCAATCCGCAAAAGGATCTCCTCAAACTTACATTTAAAGGATTTACAAATATTAGACCCTTCATTGGGAAGGAAAGTATTGAGTTTTTTAAGGTGATTTTGAATGAGAATCTAAGCCTTCTCAATTTCATTGATTCTGATTTCGTGGTGATCAATCAACCCTTGAATCAGATTTATAAATTGGATCTCCCTGAAGAAGAGAAATTGGCAAAAGGATCTGACCAAAAAGAGCGTGACAGAAAGTTGCGGCGTGAAAGGGCCTTCCGAAAAGTCATGCTTGATAAAGAGTCGCAGCGTGGTGGTCTTCTCACACAGGCGGGTATTTTGATGATGAACACCAATGGCGAATTCACCAACCCTTTCTATCGGGGTGCTTGGGTGGCTCAAAGCATCTATGGACACGAATTACCCATCCCTGCCAATCTGGAAGTTGGAACACTCACCGCGCCAACGGAAACATTCACGATTAAAGAAAGTATTAAAGAGCACCGGAAAGATCCGCAGTGTGCTTCCTGTCACAGCAGGATGGATCCCTTTGGCCTTGCCTTGGAAAACTTTGATGTTTTTGGCCGATGGCGTGACAAGTATTCGAAATTGGTTGTGACCAAGACGACGACCGAAGTAACCACCGAAGGAAAGACGAAGAAAACCGAGAACACGGCGCGAAAGTTTGAACCCACTACTCCAGTGGACGCCTCTACCGCCCACCGAGACGGGCGGCCTATCGCTGGGATAGAAGGCTTAAAGAAACTGATGCTGGAGGACCAAGATAAAATTGCCAGAAATTTGCTCACGAAGCTTTCGGAATATGCCATGGGGAGAGAGATGAATTATGCTGACTCTGAGATGATTCATCGCCTTTTGGAAGCGTCAAAGAATAACGATTATCAGTTGCGTGATTTGATTGTTAGCATCATTGCCGACGAATCATTCACAAAACGATAATTTAAGTCCCGTATCATCCATCGCAAAGGAACCAGTCATGACTCACCCGCGTATCCCGAGATTGAAACCGTTTTCGGCTGTCCTTAGGAAAAGGCCTCGGAGGCGTCGTATCTTTTACAGGGGAAAAATCATGTCTCGAATGTCTTACTCCGTGCTGCTTGCTGTTGTGCTCTTGACTTTGGTTTGCGGGTTCAGCAAGGCCGAGGATGAGCCAGTCGAATACGACCGAACAGCGGTTCTCGCGAAACTCGATGAGGCGGCTGCAAAAACCGACGATCCCGCAGTCCAAGGTGCCCTGAAAAAGATGAGCGAATGCGTTGAGCGTGGCAATAAATTGCTGACTCTCAGTGGAATCCGAACGCTCCCGCCTGAGATTGGACAGCTCACAAATCTGACCGGTTTGACCCTCCATGACAACCAACTCACCACGCTTCCGCCCGAGATTTGTCAGCTCACGAAGCTGGCGTATCTGGGACTCAAGCGCAACCAACTCACCACGATCCTGCCCGAGATTGCGAAGCTCACGAAGCTGAAGCATCTAGACCTTGGAGAAAACCAACTCACCACGATCCCGCCCGAGATTGGGCAACTCACAACGCTAACGCAGTTGAGCTTCAATGGGAACGATCTCTCGACGCTCCCGCCCGAGATTGGACAACTCACGAACCTGACGCATTTGAGGCTCTGGGACAATCAACTCTCGACGCTCCCGCCCGAGATCGGACAGCTCACGAACCTGAAGAATTTGAGTCTTTGGGGCAACCAACTTCCGACGCTCCCGCCCGAGATTGCACAGCTCACAAACCTGACCG
This sequence comes from uncultured Verrucomicrobiales bacterium, assembly GCA_905478925.1. GTDB lineage: Bacteria > Verrucomicrobiota > Verrucomicrobiia > Verrucomicrobiales > Akkermansiaceae > Luteolibacter. Next base: position 9,757 of record CAJQKQ010000120.1, on the reverse strand, counting down.
GATTGTCCCTCCATGACAACCAATTCACCACGCTTCCACCCGAGATTGGGAAACTCGCGAAGCTGACGCATCTGTGGCTCGGAGAAAACCAATTCACCACGCTACCGCCAGAGATTGGACTGCTCACGAACCTGACGTGGTTGTATCTCGAAGGAAACCAACTCACCACGCTCCCGCCCGAGATTGGGAAACTCACGAGCCTGACGGGGTTGACCCTCCATGGCATCCAATTTACCACGCTCCCGTCCGAGATTGGGAAACTCACGAAGCTGGTTTATCTGGGGCTAGGAGGAAACCAATTGACCACGCTCCCGCCTGAGATTGGACAGCTCGCGGACCTGACGTGGTTGTATCTCGAAGGGAACCAACTCACCACGCTTCCGCCCGAGATTGGGAACATCACCAAGCTGACGGAGCTGCAAATCGGAATAAACCCCCTGACCGACACAGACCTGGAACATTTGAAGCCGCTAAAAAGCTTAGAACGACTGAACGTTCGTGATACCAAGGTTACCAAGGCAGGCGTCGAAGCCTTTCGAAAGGCGCTACCGAATTGTGAGGTCAAGGTGCCAAGGCAAGATCCGTGATTTCTGTTTTGCGCAATTCACGGTGAGCATTGTCTGAGCCACCTCATGGTATCCGGGTCGTCGTTGCTGCCGACAAGTAGCCCTCCCGCAACCCGTACGCGTGCCGATCCGTGTTCCGCCCGAGAGCGCGGCGCGTGAGTGTCAGGGATTTGGCCGGAAAAAAATCCTAAAATTGACGTAACTCTCTTAAGAACAGCGATTAGTGGTTATACGGTAGCGTCTTTAAAGCGGCCGATGTAAATTTTTTGACGAAAGTGCCCGACCTTGGGAGTAGTAAGGATGATGAGATCAATTCGAAAACCGAAGGGTGCCCCTATGAACAGGCGAAATATGTTGAAGTCAGTGGGTTGTTTTTTGATGTTGCCTGCTTTGGAAAGCTTTGGGCAAGAGGCCACGGGCGATGATGCTGTGAAAGCGAATCGTTTGTTTTGTATGAATATCGGTAATGGCATGTGCTCTGACAACTTCCCGACGTCGACGGGCAAGGACTACCAGAGCTCTTCTACCTTCAAGCCGCTGGAAAACTTAAAGAATGATTTTACTCTGTGTACGAATTTAAGGAACTACGGGAGTCACGAAAGCACGATGTACGCTTTTGCGGAATATGCTGACCACGCAAATCCCCAGTTGATTAAAGATTCGGTTGACGAGGTCGCGGCGGCTCACATTGGTAATGACACGCGGATTAGAAATCTGGTCCTTGAACAGAAGAATTCCTATGGAATTTCCTGGAAGGGGGGATTGCCCGTTTCCCCAATCTCGGACGAGCAGATTTTGTTCCAAACCATCTTCGGCAAAGTCGACAAGACAAAACGCGCCGAATTGCTGGAGCGCAAAAAATCGATGCTGGATGCCAGTAGGGATGAGGCCAAGAGCATGATGAATAAAGTTTCTCAGGAGGACCGCGCCAAATTGGATGAGTATTTTTCCAGTTTGCGTGAATCTGAAAAGTCGATTCAAAGATCCGAGCGCTGGTTGAATCAAAAACACGTAGACGTGCCATACCCTGAGAATGTGAAGTTCAATACAGACGATCTCAGTGAGTATTCAAAAAAGATTTTAGTGTGCCCGCATTTCAATAAACGTTCAGCCTATTTGGATTTACTCTTTCTGGCATACAAATATGACGTCACGCGAGTGGCAAATGTGTATGCGGAATGGAATTGGCTTGGTCATCATACCGATTCCCATCGGATTGTATTTGAAGATGGCTTGCTTAAAAACATCGAGGCGGACCAAGCCTACATGATGCAGACGGCTCGTTTCTTGGAAAAACTCAAATCGACGAAGACAAAAGCTGGTGGAACGTTACTGGATCAGACGGTTTGTTTGATCACCAGTTCCCTGAGTATTAGCAAAGAAGAAGGCCCTCACGGTAGTAAGAATAACCCCGTGATTGTCGCTGGCGGTGGATTTGAGCATGGTAAACACATTAAGTTTAATGGGTCAGATAACCGGAACAACGTCTACCTCGCAGCCTTGCAGCATCTGGGTCTCGAAATCGAACGTTTTGCCACCAGCAGTGAATGCGCCAAAATCTAAGGCAAGTTACATGAGACTCTTATCTCTGGCGTTGATGGCGTGGACGTTGGTCTCGGTTGCGAATGGTGATGAAAAAAATACCGAGTTCGAACTAAATAGAACCTTCTTAACAACGTACTGTGTCAGTTGTCATGGCAATGAAAAAAGCAAGGGTGATCATAATTTTGAAAACTTTAATGACAGCGATTGGAATAATCATGATTTATTAGATGAACTGTTATGGGTGTTATCAGAAAATGAAATGCCACCCAAAAAAGCCAAGAAGAAACCGTCAGCTAAGGAGGTGGAGGTTTATGAAAATCTCCTGGCCAAACAGTATCTGACAATCAAATCAAAGTTGCCCGGCGTTCTCACGCGTTTGAATCGAGCGGAATACGAGAACACGATCAATGATGTTTTATTTACCAAGTTGGAAGTCAAAAACCACTTGCCTGTAGATAACACCAGGGATGGATTTGACAATGAAGGCGATAAACTTGTTATGTCACCCTATGCCATGGATGCCTATTTCCGAGTTGCCTCTGAAATCGCTGAGAAAGTTGTGGGAGGCATGCCCGGGGCTTCTACAACCGATCATAGTTATAATAATGGGCATCTACGCAGATTAGGTACCAAAGGATTTCCCATCTATGAACAAACTAATGACGGTTTGACTTCCGAAGGGTATCGTTACAAGGATTATTCCATGGGGGTAGGATTCAAATATGGCGTGACATTACCTGGCTATTACGATGTGAAGGTCAATGGGCACTTCACGCATTTTGCCCCAAAGATCAAGGGGATGCCTACAGAAGATCTCAAAAAACGTGATTTAACGTTCAAGGTTGACGTCGGTAAAGAAAATGAACGCTTGAGAATCACAACCAATGTAGACCCTAAGATCAATAGAGAAGCACTCAGCACCCAGGAGTTTTTGTTAAGCGATACCGTGCGGGTCTATTTGGAGCCAGGGCAGAATGTTGTTCTTTATAGTCCCAGTTATTTTTATCCATTGCCCAAGGATCTCAGTAAGCTCACCCGCATCCCCCCGCTGCCGGTGGATAAGAAGCTATCCGGACTGCCAAAAACGAGCTTGCACTTCATGTCGGCTGAAGTAACCGGCCCCTATTATGAAAGCTGGCCTCCGAAAAACGAGTTTTACAAAACGTACTATGAAGGCCTGAAAGGCAACGACCCACACGAGCAATACCAGCAATTCATTAAGAGGCTGGCCATTAAGCTCTTCCGCAGACCGGTGAGCGACGGGGAATTGAAGCAATATTTCGATTACGCAAAAAAGAGATATGAAGCGGACGAGAATGTCTTCAATGCCGTGCAATCGGCCTTGTCGATGATGCTCTGCTCACCCAAGTTTTTGTATAAGTACGAAGGTGATTCTCTCATTCTCGATGATTATGCGATTGCCTCCAGGTTGTCCTACTTTTTGTGGAATACGCTTCCCGACGATCGTTTGATCAAGCTGGCTTCTGAAGGAAAATTGAAGGATGCAAGCGTTCGTTCTGCGGAAGCCCTAAGGATGTTGGAAGACCCTAGATCCCAGCGTTTTGTTGCTGATTTCACCGAGCAGTGGCTCGAGCTTCATAAAATCGATGTCGTCAACCCGCAAGATGATCTCATCAAATATTCATTTGGTGACAAGCGCGGGGAAAAAATTGCTAAGCTTAAACCCTTCTTAAAGCAGGAAAGTACTGAGCTTTTCAAGTTGATCTTGAATGAGAATCTAAGCCTTCTAAATTTCATTGATTCTGATTTTGTGGTGATCAACAGGCCGTTGAATGAAATTTATAAATTGGATCTCCCTGAAGAAGAGGAATTGGCAAAAGGATCTGACCAAAAAGAGCGTGACAGAAAGTTGCGGCGTGAAAGAGCCTTTCGAAAAGTCATGCTTGATAAAGAGTCGCTGCGTGGTGGCCTTCTCACACAGGCGGGTATTTTGATGATGAACACGAATGGGGAATTCACCAACCCTTTCTATCGGGGTGCCTGGGTGGCTCAAAGTATCTATGGACACGAATTAGCCATCCCTGCCAATCTGGAAGTTGGAACCCTGACTGCGCCAACGGAGACATTCACGATTAAAGACAGCATTAAAGAGCACCGGAAAGATCCGCAATGTGCTTCCTGTCACAGCAGGATGGATCCCTTTGGCCTGGCCTTGGAAGGCTTTGATGTTTTTGGTAGGCATCGCGAGAGCTATGAGAAGTTTGTTCAAACAAAGACAACTGTCGAAATAACCTCTGAAGGCAAGACCAAGAAGACCGAGAAGATTCAGGGAAAGTATGAACCCACGACCAAGGTAGAGTCTGACGCCGTGCATCGTGATGGTCGTGCCATTGATGGCATTGAAGGTCTTAAAAAGATGATCTTGGAAGACAAAGATAAAATTGCCAGGAATTTACTGACAAAGCTTTCTGAGTATGCGATGGGAAGAAAGATGAATTATGCTGATTCTGAGATGATTCATCGCCTCTTGGAAGCATCCAAGAAGAATGATTATAAGTTGCGTGATTTGATGCTTAGCATCATTGCGGACGAAGCATTCACAAAACGATAATTGGAAAAAAATCCGATGCGTCAGCATGAGCAAATGGCAGGTAAGGAAGTTTCCATCGTTAAGGAGTGTGGTATGCGCACGGTGGCTGTATCGTTCGTCGCGGGACTCACAGTCTGCGTCCTTTGGGCGACTCCGCTCGCCGCGAAAGATGATCCGCAGGAGATTCTGGGTGCTCTTCCCAAGGGGACGCTCATAGAGCGGGACATCGTGTATGCGACCAACGGTGAACGCAAGATGCTGTTGGACGTCTATCGCCCGAAGTCGGACAAGCCGCTGCCACTGGTGATCTGGTTGTACGGCGGCGCCTGGGACTGGGGAAACAAAGACCGTTCCAACCCGATGGTGGCTCTGATCGAGAGGGGCTATGCCGTTTCCGGGGTGACCTACACCAAGAGCCGGGAGGAGATCTTTCCAGCGGTGATCAACGACTGTCGTGCGGCGGTCAGTTTTTTGCGGCTCAATGCGAAGCAGTTCAACCTCGACCCGAAGCGGTTTGGCGCGTGCGGCGAATCGTCAGGGGGACATTTGACCGCCTTATTGGCAACCACGAGCGATATCCAAGAGTTTATGAAACACCCGGTCACAAGGCAGGCGTCTCCCGCAATTCAGGCTGCCAGCCCTTGGTGTGGTCCGACGGACTTTTTGAAGCTCAACGACGTGAAGTGCGATCAGGATTATTCCAAGAAACACTCCGCGCCGTCCCGGCTGATTGGGCAGCCGCTTAAAGAGGCACCCGAGAAATGCAAGCAGGCGAATCCGATCAGCTACGTCTCCAAAGACGACCCACCCTGCTTCATCGTCCACGGCGACGCGGATTTCGTCGTGCCGCTGAATCAGAGTGAACTGTTGCACGCGGCACTTGTGAAAGCGGGCGTCCCTTCGACGCTGTATGTCGCCAAAGGCGGCAACCACGGTTTTTCCAAAGGAGTGGAAACGCAGCAGCAAATCGTCGAAAAGGTGGCTGATTTTTTTGATTCGCAGTTCAAGAAGGAGACGAAGAACAGCAAGGCCGGGAGTTCGCGCGAAAGGTGAAAAAAAGGCTCACCCGACGATGAAAACCTTTGCTCAGTTTCGTTCGGTTATTACAGTCACCCATCACCATGAATAGGAGAAAACCAATGCCCCGAATTTTTGTTTGCCTCACGACGCTTCTAGTATTTTCTGTCTTGATCCCCAACCCAGCCAGTGCGGGTGAAAAAGACAAGCCGAAGGCCTTTACCAACAGCGCGGGAATGAAACTGGTGGCTATCCCTGCCGGGGAGTTTATGATGGGCAGCAACATAAGTACCGCCGAGCTCGCCAAGCTGAGCGATTCCAAGCAAGCGCCTTTCAGAGAGCTTTTCCCGCACGCCGTCCGTTTGACGCGTGGTTTTTACATGTCGACGACGGAAGTCACGCAGGATCAATTCACCAAGGCGATGGGCACGACGCCTTGGAAAGGTCATCGGTTCGCCAAGGATAATGCAAACCATGCCGCGAGCTTCATTAGCTGGGAAGACGCGACCGAGTATTGCCGTCGCTTGAGCAAGAAGGAAGGTCGCAAGTACCGCTTGCCGACGGAAGCGGAGTGGGAGTACGCCTGTCGCGGCGGTTCGGACACGGTCTTTAGCTTTGGCGATGACGCCGATGGCTTGGAGAACTACGCTTGGTTTCGGGAGAGCGCCAAGAATATTGGTGAGACTTATCCCCATCCGGTCGGTCAGAAGCGTGCCAACGGTTTCGGCCTGCACGACATGCTCGGCAATGTGATCGAATGGTGTTCGGATTGGTACGGGGAGGACTATCAGCCAAAATCGCCGAGTATCGATCCAAAGGGGCCAGCCTCCGGCACCGAGCATATCATGCGCGGCGGGTCGTGGAGCAGCTTCGCAGCCAGCTGTCGTTCTGCTCGCCGCGTCTGGAACACTCCGGTGTCCCGTGCCCACTACAACGGGTTTCGTTTGGTGTGTGAGTTATAATCGCGAAAAGTTCACCAAGTCCAAGACAACAAAGATCTCGAAAGAGTCTTTTTGGTTGAAGGTTTCTGTTCAGAAAGAAGGGCGGCTACATTTGGGAAACATTACCAGAGAAAGATGATTTCAACCGCAGATGGACGGGATGCACGCAGATGAAAGAAAGGATTTCGGAAATTTAGGTTCGAAGCTTTCGAAAACGAACACAGCCAGCAATCAATCCCATTTTCATCGTCCCGGATCTGCGTCAATCCCGTCCATTTGACGAAATAATTTCGTTTCCAGTTCGTCTATGTCCGCTGCGCTCCCGTTTCTGTTAGGTATCTTCAAATATAGATACCCTGGTTCAGAAAGCGTTTGGCTTTGAAAAACTTGGCGAACTTTTCTTACTTGGCGGTTCAAATCCCATATCCGGTTCTGCTTTCCTTGCCGGGATCTCCCTAGTGTAGGCGCCCTGGGGAGAAAGGGGGTTGATTTGGGTCCTCTGCGTGCGTAGAGATGATATCGAGGCGATGAAACGAAGGGCAGTCAAACTGGTCGGTGTGGGGGCGCTCGCGATCATCGCGTGCGAAAGCCCGGGGGAGGAACGGCAGGAGGCGGCGTATCAAAAAGCGCGGCAGGAGATGGTGTCGAAGCAGATCAAGGCTCGCGGCATCCGGGACGAACGCGTCCTTGCGGCGATGGCGAAAGTTCCGCGGCACGAGTTTGTCCCCGCCCAGCGCCGGAGGCACGCCTATCTCGATTCGCCGTTGCCGATCGGGCACGACCAGACGATTTCCCAGCCTTACATGGTAGCCTTCATGACCGAGCAACTCGAATCCAAGCCGGGCCACCGCGTCCTCGAGATCGGGACCGGCTCGGGCTACCAGGCTGCGGTCCTGGCGTTGCTGGTGAAGGAGGTCTACAGCATCGAGATCGTCAAGCCGCTCGCGGAACGCGCCGTCAAGGATTTGAAGCGGCTGGGATACGGGAACGTGACGGTGAAGGCCGGGGATGGCTACAGGGGTTGGAAAGAGCACGCCCCCTTCGATGCCGTGATCGTGACCTGCGCGCCGGATCACGTGCCCGAACCTCTCGTGGAGCAATTGAGGGAAGGGGGGCGCATGATCATCCCTGTCGGCAAGGAAGGCACCGTGCAGAGCCTTTATGTGATGACAAAGAAGGGCGGAAAGATGCAACAGGAGGCCGTGGTGCCGGTGCGTTTCGTGCCGATGACGGGGGAGGTCGGCAAGAGGCGCGAATGACGGCGCGCACCGCCGGGGTGACGCTTTTGCCCGCCACGGCCATCGTGGTGGGCAACATGGTTGGCACCGGGATCTTCACGAGCCTCGGGTTCCAGGTCGCGGACATCCAGTCGGGCCTTCCGATTGGGCGGTGACGTCCAGCACCAGGTCCGGCCGCAGCGGGCAGGGGGGGGCTGGGCTTTGTGGTCGAGATCTGGTCGCGGGATGATCTGCCGGCGGCGGCGGATTGGAAGGACGGTTGGGAGTGAGAACCCGGCGGGCGGGTTACTTCTTCGCGGCCGCTTTCGGATGGGCCATCAGCCAATCGATGACGAGCTTGTTGGCATGGTCTGTAAAACTGGGCACATGTCCGCCACCATCGATGGTCCACAGCTCGAAGCCGTCTCCGTAGCGTGTGACGGTTGTCTCTTTGCCTTCGAGCTTCTTGTCCAGATCGAGCTTCTGCTCGGCTGCGGCTGCCTTTGTTGATTTGTCATTGAACTCGGCCCAGTTCTTGACGGTTTCCTCGGCTCCGGGATACGCGATGCCTTTGATGTCCCCGCCGCTCTTGTAGCGGTTAAGTTTATCCTCGGTGCCGTGGATGTGGAGAATGTTGACTGGGCGGTCCGGTTTGGGGCCGGTCAGAGTCATGGGAGCCGCGCCGTTCAGGCTCGCGATCGCCGCGATGGTATCGGGGTGATCCACTGCCATGCGGTGCGACATGAACCCGCCATTGGAGTGTCCGATCAAGTAGACGCGATCTGCATCGACCGAGTATTGCTTCTTCACGGCGTCGATCAGGTCCTTGAGATACTTGGAGTCGTCGACGTTGCTCTTGTAGAAGTCGCAACACGCCGGGGAAGCATTCCAGAAGCGATGCTTCTTGTCGGATTTTTCCTTGGTCCCGTCCGGCGCGATGAAGAGGTATCCATAAGTGTCCGCCAGAGCTCCAAATTTCATATAGCCATCCTGGCCCGCGCCGCTCGAAGTGTAGCCGTGCAACAAAACCACCAACGGAGCTGGCTTCGCCTTGTCATACTTTGCCGGGACGACCAGAGACACCGCCCCGCGCCCGGCGTCGATGGTTTGGGCCGGCAAGCTGTGAGAGAAGAGTGTTACGAGAAGGAGGAGGATTGAGGTGCGTATTGACATGATGGAGGAACTACTGGTTCGGATGGAGCGTGCGACTCCTCGGGGGGAAGGTCAATGTCAGCGGATTTGCTGCAAGCTCTAGGGATTTACTTTTGGGGTGAGGAGCTTGGGGGGGCGCCGCTGGAGGGATAGCAGAGGGGGAGAAAGGGGGGTATCACTCCCGGCGACCCAGCGAAGTGAGGTAAGCCAGCAGGTCCACCAACTCATCGTGCCGCAGGCGCGCCGTTCCTCCTGGGAGAGGCTCTGCGCCACCAGCTTGAGTTTCCCGGCCTTGGTGAGTGCCGCGACCAAATTGCCGACGTCGCGTCCGGAACTCTCTGCGGTGCGTACCCCGGCCAGCGCGGTCTGCGGTCGAAGCTCCAGGCCTCCAAGCGCAGCGGTCAAGCAGCCCGATCCGTCTTGTCGCGAGAGGAAGGCGTCGAAGATCATTCCCGTCTCAACGGGACGCCTCATGCCGGGTGTATGCAGCGTAGTCAGAGCAATCTGGATCAAGTTGCACTACGGGCCGAATGCCCGAGTCTGATTGGAACCGCCCTGTACGGAGCCGTACGCAGGGTGGTGTGGGACCGGGGAGCTAATCACTCTCCGGGACCCGATTGGGCACTTCCAGCTGTTTTGCGTCTTGGATTCATAAAGTAAGCGCAACACCCGATCCTTTACAAGAAGGGAACTTTCGGGTGTGGCTGCGACATGAAGAAATACACTCAACTGACAGACGAAGAGCGGGCGGTGATCGGCACCATGCTG
>CAJQKQ010000119.1 GCA_905478925.1 uncultured Verrucomicrobiales bacterium | reverse complement strand
TTGGGCCATTCATTGATGCTACTTCGGGCCAACGTGTCTGCGCAGTAAATCAAAAACTTGAGGCACACCTCTCGGCAATACTCAGAGCGCACATCACAATTAGCTCCTACCGATGATCAATGAGATCAGCATGGCAACAGCTAGCAAGACTCCTACCCCGATCCACATAGTGATTACGGAATCAGAGGAATCTCCATATTCTAGCTCGACCTTGCCGAAAGTCACCGCCTTCACAGTAATATACCCGATCCAGCCGCAAAACTCATAGACGAAAACCTCGATAATCCACTCGATAATGATCATTTTCTTAGCCCAACAGTTTTATTATCCGGGGGGGAAGGGGGGGTAACACCTTTTGGGCGTTGGGCGGAATTGCTTCTTTCCTGTTCATTATCGAGTTTTTTTACTCAATGGATGAAGGTAGACCAAGGCTTACTTTCGGCAGCTTGGGGAGTTTTCGATGGCTGGAGATGCTCCTAGGCCTCGAAGGATGTCAGGTTGGGTTGGGTGGAAATAGATCACGGTAGTGGAACCCTCGGCGCGCCGAATCGCCCAACCGCTGTGTGTTTGACGGCGCGCTGGTATTTCGGTAGTTTCTCGTTTTAGCGATCCTCACTCTCGAGGGGTGAATCGGTGGACTCGAACGTTGGGCGAAGAAGAAATCGAGCCGTCATTTCGCGCGGCGCATTTAGAAATCAGAAACAAAAAAACATATTAGGAGAACTCAATGAATCATATTTCCGAACAAGCCAAATTATTTTTCGACGCATGTGAAACTGGGAAGGGCTGGGAAGGCTGCCAAGCGTATTGCCACCCAGAGGCCACCTTCTCAGCCCAAGCAGATGCCCTCGGTGACATCAAGACACTGGAAGGATATACCGAGTGGATGAAAAACCTTCTCACTCCGATTCCAGATGGACACTACGATCTGAAGTTCTTTGCGGCGGATACGGAACGAAACTGCGTATCCGCCTTCGCAGTGTTTCATGGAACTCAGACCGGTGCGGGCGGCCCAGGAGAACCGACAGGAAAGACCGTGGCAGCCGAGTACGTCTACGCAATGCAATTTGACGGTGACTGGATCCAACACATGACAAAGATTTGGAATGATGTCGTTAGCCTCCGTCAGTTGGGGTGGGCGTAGAGAGTGAAGAACGATGATTCCAACGAAACCAAAAAAGCCCAAGATGCAGCGGCGGAAGATCACTCCTGACCGCTCCGTGTTTTTGGATCGCCCCTGATGACTCCCATCTCTAACTATTTTTTCATGAAGCCCCAACCCGAACCCGTCGATCCTGAGCAACTTTACGACCTTGCCCATGCCGTGATCAAGGATGCCAAGTTCCCGATGCTCGCCACCGTGGATTCCGATTCTCAACCTCGTGTCCGACCTGTTTCACCTGTCCGGGTTGACCCCGATTTTACGGTCTATGTCGCCAATCTGGCGTCCTACCACAAAACCTCGGAAATCGCAGCCAATCCGAAGGTGGAACTCGCCTACCTTGCCCCCGCCCACGATCAACTTCGGATCTCCGGTAGCGCAGAGCTCGTTACCGATGAGTCGACTCTGGCGGAGATCTGGGCAGCCAATCCTCTTCTGAAGCAATACCTTGGAACTCCCGAAAATCCCGAATTTATTCTTTACCGCATCGTGCCCGTCCAAGTTCGGTTTATGCGCGAATGGGCGCTCGATTACCACCAAGTGCCCACGCAGCCGACCTAAGCCTGGTTGCTAGGAATTTTCATTTTGGGGGGCAGATTGAGGGCTCCTTTGAGAGGACAGAAAGGGGCTTGTTCCGTATTTCATTGGCTGATGGGACTTTTTTTGAGTCACGTTGTTCGAGCGTTTAGCCCTCTTCGCCGGTTTCTGTCGGCGAAGAGTCTGCTTCCGTTTCGCGTTCTTTCAGGCGGGCCTGTTTTTGACGTTCCAATTTCCGTCGCACGATGAGCGGAAGCAACGCCACGATCACCGCGATCAAGCTAATCGGGGCCAACCCGCCGGGCCATTTCGACGGCGTCATCCAGCCTTTGTAGCCCATGGCCACGAGGTGTATGACGACGAAGGCGAGTGCCAGATAGCCCACGCGCTGACCGCGTTTCCACCGCCATCCGCCGACGGCTTTCGGCATCATCGGAAGCGTTGTGATCGCCGGTGACATGAGCAGGAAGAGTCCGATGACGCCGGCGGTCATGGAGAGTTCTGCGGTGAAATTCAGCCGCCCATCTTCCACGAAGAACTTTGCAAAGTAGGCGGGTCTCAGAAGGCAGAAAGAAAGAGATGCGTGGATGCCCGCGAGGAAAAACCCGACGAGTCCGCAGAACTTGATCACGACAAGCCGTAGATGCTTGTTGTGATCGTGCCAGCAGAAGATCTTGCCGATGAGATAGGACGAAGCGACGAAGCCCACTGCCGCGAGTGACGTCGCCTTGTTTAGAATAAAGAGAGGAAAGTGCGTCCATGGCGTATCCCCCACGAGATGGTATCGGACGATCGAATAGACGAGCGAGGCGCCAAAGATCACGGCGAACCACTTCATGGTGACCGGTTGCACAAGCCGGTCAGGAGGGAGCTTGTCAGAATCGCGGGTCATGGAGAAAGGGGGTTGGTGTTCAGGACACTTGTGGCTTGATCTTCTGCGTCCTGCCGGTGCGGTATAAATCCCGGGCAGTGACTGGCAAAGAATAGCTCGAGGAAAATTAGAGTCCGACAGATTGTCATCAACGGATAATCTGGCAATCCGCACGATCCAGGCGGTTTTATTATTTTCCCGGTGTGTACCAGATGGGCGAAGTGTAGGCGCGTTCGGTCGTGATCATCGGCACCTCGGCATCCATCTTGACGTCGAAGCGCATGGCTTCGTAGGCGGTCCAACGTGGGGTCGGAATTTCGATGACGCGAGTGTAGTAGAAGGCAGGCTTGGCGGCGTCGAAGTCTGGATCGGTCCAGACTGTGATGAGCTCCGGCGAGCCAATGCTGTTGCTCCAAGTGGCGTGTGCCACATCCACGGTGTTTCCGACCGAGGGCAGTTTCCCATCGGTGCCGAGCTTGCGCTCGTCGCTCCACGCAACGTTGTAGATCTTTTCCTCCGTGCTGCCGTCGGGATTGATCCAGCCCTTGATAATTTGGATGCGATCCAGGTTGCCACTCATGGGATCTTTCCTGGCGGCGACGAGAAAGGTGGGAGCCTTCCCCTTTGGAGCCTTCGTGAGATCGGAGCCCATGGGCACGCCCTTATCATATCCGATAGCAGCGGGGAGACGTGTTTTGGTATCCTCCTCGGTGAATTCCCAACCGCCGAAGAAGCGCACAGTCATGCGTGAGCCGGTGGTGGCATACGTTTCTTTCCGCATCATCGCATCGAAGATTTCTTCGCGGGTGTTATCCTTGGCCCAGACCCCGGCATAGCCTCCCGCCGCCTGTTGCCAGCCCATGACCGTGAAATCCGGATTGGGAGCTTCGATGACGACATGTTCCCAGCGATGGGGTTCAGGTTCGACGCCAGAGTGCTTTCCAAAGAAATTATCCTCCTCGACGGCTGCCATGGCGGTGTGGGCGTCGGTGCTGCCGATCATTCCGAACTTGAAGGGGTTCACTCCCAGTTTCTTTTCCAAGGCCAAGCCTGTCTTGAGTGCTTCGCGGGCATACTCTGCTTTGATCATCTCCGGCTTCTTGGCTTCCGTTCCGTTCAGGTTCGATTTGTCCCAAGTGTCGAAGTCGGCGAATTCGTCGCTGGGTGAGAGCATAGGATGAGCCTCGCCATCGCCCTTGATTTGAGTGGCTTCGTAGATTGGCTCCAAGCGGGCCCGCAGGGTGGCCAACTCCTTGTCATAGGGGGTTGTACCGTCGAACTTGTTCACAGAGAACATTCGTCCGTTGCTCAAGTTTCCATTGTGTGGAATGGCGAGAACTTCGGCGCCGGTCTTCTTCTGGAAGGCGTCGAGTGCTCTCCAGAGATCTTCCGGGTTCTGGCTGTCGAACTGTGAGAAGGGAATGGTTTGGTTGGCGACGCTGGCATCGCCTCGGAAGATGACATTGCGGTGTAGATTATTGCCTCCCATGGTGGTGTACTCGTAGCCGATCAAGGCCGTGAATCGTCCGGGTTCGTTGTATCGGTCGGCGAGGGCGGTATAGTACTGCCAAGCCTTCTTGACAATCTTGTCGGCTTTGAGGGGTGGGTCTGGCTTTGCAAGCGATGCCACGATCTCCATCGCAGCGTCGAAAACTGCGGCGTCGTCTCCCGAGGTGAGGGCTTTGTACCATTTCTTACCCATCTCTTGGGAGAGAAGTTCTTGGTCGCCTTTCTTCAGCATCGGCATGAGGCCGTACATCTCGGCGTGGTCGGTGATGACAAGGAAGTCGAGCGGTCTTCCGAGTTTTGCGCGCAGTCCGTGAGTGGTGGTGATCTCTTCGCCTCGTGCGAAGCGGAAGGCATCCTCTTGCTCGATCGTGCACATGGTTCCCGCGTCGACGGACACGGCGGTGTGAAGGTGAGTGTCCCCCCAGAGGACTCTGGTTGGGAAATCGCGACCGGCGTAGGGGGAGTATTCCTGTTTCGTCGTGCCGGAGACGCCTTCCTTGGTCGGAAGTTGGTCGGCGGTGGCAGGAAGCCCGAGAGCAAGGACAGCGGCAGGAATGAGGAGAGCTTGGCGATTGTATTTCATGTTGGCGGCGTTGTTAGAGGTTAATTGATGAGAGAAAGAGAAAGGCACCGAACAGGCTGGGCTTATTTGTATCAGCTCCCTGTTACTGACCCGTCAAGACGCTGCTAGGAATTTACTTTTGAGGTAAGCAACTTGGGAGCATCGTTGAGGACGGAGGGGAGAGTTTGGGTAAATCTAAAATGGAGAAGGTTACGGAAAACGGCGGGAAGGTGCCGAACCCGGAGGCTTTAGGGAGAAATTCATTCGTCACAAGCATAGCTTTCCGGTTCGCTTTGCCAAGATCGTTTTTGGCAGCTGTTTTGTTGCCCGGCCCGCCGGACTAAGCGATTCTGATTTCTTTGGGTGTGATTTTTATCGGTATTTCTCACACGGTAGGGCTGATCCGGCTCGGTCAGCCCACTTTAAAAATCTAGCAGCCCGCCTCACCCACACGGAAGTGAGATCCCGGGGGAAATGCCGTGTCTTGCCGTGGCTTCACTCCCTTTGCTGAGATACGGCGCTTCCGTTTTTGATCAGGGCTGACCGAGCCGGATCATCCCTACCAATATTGAATTGGCTTGGGCTGCG
>CAJQKQ010000118.1 GCA_905478925.1 uncultured Verrucomicrobiales bacterium | reverse complement strand
CGGCCGGTCCGGCATCCGGCATGAAAATGCGCTGCACCTGCGGGCGGGCGGTGTGAACCGGCGACGCCACGTAGCGATCACCCTCCTCCTGCTTCTGCGCCTTCACACCATCCGAGACCTTCATGATATGGGTGTAGATGGCACGCAGCCCCTCCTCTCCCACATGCACCATGGCAGGCATCACGATCACGTTCTCGCGCTTCTTTCCGGGAGCCACACACCATTTCACGAACTCATCCGGCTTGCCGTTGTAGAGCGTGCGGATCTCGACAAGCGATGGCCCGACAACCATCTGATCCAACAGATGGCAGGCGGAGCAGTTCGTGGTGAATAGCGGCTCCCCGTCCGGGGCGGCGGCCAACGGCATCAGTGCGGCGGCGAATAAGATCGGAATGTGTTTCATGGAAATGGTCGCTGGCACCCTCGGCCCTAGCATGTAAACGTCGCGAGTGCGCATAGACTGTCAACTGTTCGGCATTCAATCCACAAAACCGCGCTCAGCCTCACCAACCGAATGACCCGCACCGGCGGAAATACCCCTCCCCCCTGGTTGTGGCCGAATCTCCTCGGCCTCGACGCCCCTGCCGTTGCCGTCTCATGGCAGCTGCTTTTCTCGCATGCCTTCGACACCAATTTCCCCGTCGTGCTCCATGTCATCCTCGCCCTCAGCGTCTGGTGCATCTACCTTGCAGACCGGCTTTACGATACCATGCGGACGGACGTTACGGCCTCGGGCACCGACCGACTCATATTCACAAGAAGGTATTTCAAGCCCCTTGCCCTTGCTTTGGCCATCGCTTCAGCAGCCAATCTCGCCCTGATCATCCGATACGTTCCCGGGAATCTCATCATTGCCGGACTCATCACCTCTTTCCTGTTGGGCACCTATTACGCAATCCGCCTCAAGAGAGGCACGAAAGTCGCTTCCCTCATCCCCCGCGAAATTCTCTGTGGAATGCTTTTTTCTCTCGGATGCGTGATCACCCCCCATGCCTATGCAGATTCCGGAGCTTCCGATTTGGGTTTCTGGCTGGCGGCACTTCTCTTCGGGCTCATCTGCTCGACAAGCTGTATCCTGATCTCCATCTGGGAAAGGGAGGAGGATCTCGCCGCAAGCGACAGTTCCATCGCCACCATCAGCCCGCGCATCGTCCCGTTCATGGCGGGAGCCGTGTCATTGATCGCAGTCGCCGCCGCCTGCATGGTCATTTTCATCCCATGGCAACTCTGCCTTCCCGTTGCTCTCAGCGCTCTCGCCCAGCGAATCATCCTTCATTTCGATGATCATCTTTCCAAGCCCATGCTCCGTGTCCTCGGCGATGCCGTCCTACTCACACCTCTCGTGTTCCTATGGTTTTAAACGGTCAGATACCGAACACTTTTCCGATCGCCCCGAAAACACCTTCCCAGATACGCGCCGCCGGATTGCGCTGCCCGCCGGTCACTTGCTGCTGGATCACATGTCCGGAGCCTTGGAAAAAATCGTCGAACAGGGCGTTCTTGCCACGGATGTAGGCGACGAAAGTCTCCGCGCGCTTCGGTGAGTAATTCAGATGCGGGCTGAATGCGGCGGTGAGATGGCTGTTCACCCGCCGTCCCGGAAGGTTTGGCAAAACGCTCTCAACCTGAACCCCGCGCTGGGCGGCGAAAACCAATTTCGCCGGCCCCTCGACGATGAGATATCGGAACTGCAGGTTCACCCACGCATGGAGTTTCCAGAAAACCCACTTCGAGCGTATCCTCGGCGGGCTGCCGAACGGATGCGTGACGGCAACAAGGTAGTGCGGACGGAAGACCATCGACTTCCCTTCCGGTATCCCGATCATGACCAGTTCTTCGGTCGCGTTTTCCTGCGTCGATAGAGTAACTTGCCCCGTTTCCCCTCCGATGTTCCTTATCCTAGTGAGGATATACAGCCCGGCCGCTATGCTTGAGAAAGGATACCTCCAGTCGATCAGCCACTTCGTCTTCTTTTCGAAATTGCCCATCGAGCCCTGGAGATAATCGACCTTCGTCATCATCACCTCCCCCTCGTCCAGCGAAATGCGCTGCGCCGGGTGGCTCTGGGTCGCCGTGATTTCTCCCGAGCCCGGCACGTCTGCACCGAGGAGAATGGGCTTCGATGACTGCGCCATCGGCGCAATGACGTAGTAGGCGAAGATTTTCCAAACGAAAGGGATCAAAATCAACGCGGCAAGAATAAGCAATGCCTTCAGCGCGAGTTGCCGTAATTCATTGTGCATCAGTGAGTCGAACGCCGCTCGCATTTCCTTGATCTCGCGGAGCTCCCTTTCTTTCTCATCGCGCAAGAGTTCCCGTCGCTTCAGCTCTTCCTCCGTCTCACCGCCCTCAATCCGGAGCTGCCGCCTGTCATTGGCAAACCCGCTGATTTCGCTGCGCAGCCTCTTCTCCTTCGCCTCGATCCGATTTTTCTCCGCCTCGATCTCATCCTTGCGGAAAATGTTCATCACCTTCTCCAACCATTTCTCCATCGTCCGCCGCTTCTCCTCGAGTTCGCGCAACTCCTTCGACCGTTGCTCAATCTCGCCCCCAATCCGCTTCGCGCGTTCCGCCAGTTCACCGACCAGTGCCCGGCTCTCGCCCAACTCAGCGATCGCATTCTCCAACTCCTTCTCGTGGTATTTCACCACCATAGGCGGCACCACTTTGACCACGAAAATCCCAAGCAGCACGGCAAGGATCAGCACATAGATAACCGCTTTCCCGGCCAGCCATGAGATCAGTCGTGCAATAATTCGTGCCATCGTGAAGTTACCCGGGAGGCACCCCGGCCGGTTTTCCGCCACTTAGGAAACGTAGCCGGCTGGGCAATATTTCAAGCCTCAATCATCGCGTAGGCGTTGTGATTGTGAATGGACTCGAAATTTTCCGCCTCCACACGATACCACTTCACCATCGGATGCCCTTTGAGCCCCAAAGCAACATTCCTGACAAGATCTTCCACGAAAACGGGCTGATCGTAGGCGCGCTCGGTGACGGCCTTCTCGTCGCTGCGCTTCAGGCCGGCATACAACTCGCAACTCGCGGATGCCTCCGCCAGATCGATCAGCTCCTCAAAAGTAAGGCTCTCATCCGCCTCCACCGAAATCGTCACAAGTCCCCTCTGGTTGTGGGCTCCGCGCTCACTGATCGCCTTCGAGCACGGGCATAGTGTTGCAACCGGAACCTGGAGACTGAGAAATATCTCGTTGCCGTCCTCCGCAGAGTAGCGGCACTCCATGCCGAGCTCGTAGTCAGACATGCTCCGCATCTTCGAGACAGGGGCCTCCTTCTCGCGAAAAATTGTAAACTCACATCCCACCTGCGCTCGCTCAGCCTGCAGCCGTTTCGAAAGCCCCTCTGTCAGCCTCATCACCGATGCACTGCAGAGCGGCTCGGAGAAATGATGCAGCTCATCCACGAAACGGCTCATGTGCGTGCCCTTGAGATGCGCCGGCAACTCCACCGTCATCTCAAATTTCGCCACAGTCGCTTGCGTCGCTCCACCAGCACCAACATAGCTGGCGGGATAGCGGAGTTCCTTCACACCCACGCGATCGATCACGATCTCGCGCTGATCCTCCTCGCTCTGCGTATCCGGCAAGACGTCCATCGGTTCTCAAATATTCCGGTCAGGGAAGGCAAAAAAACCCGCCCGGTGATTCGGGCGGGCCTGAAATCGAATTCTCCATGCTGTTTCGCACAAATCCTCCCCCTGCCAGTTACGGCATCAGGTTGATCGCGCGGGACTGCTTGATCGCGTTGTTGATCTTGCGATGAAGTTTTGCGGAAACTCCTGTCACGCGGCGTGGTAGGATTTTTCCGGTCTCGGTAGTAAATTTACTGAGAATCTCAGGATTGGTTGGAATCAATTGCTCGACGGGGATGTCCTGCCTGCGGCGGGTCATCTGGCGGTTCGCCTTGCGGAAATTGATGCGGCGTTGGATTGTCTTCGGCTCGGACATAATATTAGCGGAGTTCGCGGTGAAGGGTACGGCGCCTGAGGAAGTGGTTGAATTTCACTTTTTCAAGGCGGCCTGGAGTATTCAGGCTTTTCTTGTTACGTGTGGTCACGTAACGGGAAGTCGGTTTGCCCTCGGCTTTCGCTTCGGTGCATTCTAGGATGATTATATCGCGTGGCATGGTTCAATTGTGGGGGGGCGGATATTGGTTCATTCATCGTCGCCGTCAAGCGAAACCGTAAGGGAATCTCCATCTTCCTGCGGGACTCCCCCGCTGAAGCCGACTTCGTCGGACGGGCGGAACCTACGATTCCCATATTCCTTCTCCCAATTCGCTTGTTCCTCAACGGTAAGACGGGCGAATGGGATGGCTTCGAGGCGAGTGGCCGGGATCTTGTGGCTGCACATTTCACAATTCCCGTAAACTCCCTTCGTGATCCGGTAGAGAGCCTGCTCGACCTCGTAAAGTGCGTCCTGTTCATTCGCTAGGACAGACAGCGCGAAATCACGGTCGTAGGCATCGCTGCCCGCATCGCCTTGGTGCTCGCCGCTGCCAGAGGCCTCACTGCCTTCGGGTCCGTTGCGTATCGTATCACGGGTCATTCCGGTCATGGAATCGACCAGGGAATCCCGCAGATCCAGCAGTCGCTGGCGCTGTTTCTCGATGAAAGAGGCGCTGTGGCTGCCTCCGGTCGCGGAAGATTTCCGTATCGTTGCCGCCTTCGGTGGAACGAAACGCGGCTTTATCGGTGCCGGAGGCGGCGGAGTGCCGATCAGAGACGATTTTCTTGCGGCGGGCTTCTTTTTCACCACCGCCTTCTTATTGGCGGGTTTCACAGGCGGAGTTGCCACCGCAACTGCCTTTTTAATAACTTTTTTAGCCGGAGCCGCTTTCTTCGTGGTCTTCGCCGGCGCTGCCTTCTTTGCAACCTTTACGGCTTTCTTGACGACTTTTTGCGAAGGTTTCGCCTTCTTCACAACTTTTTTGGCTGGCGCAGGCTTCTTTGCCGCCTTTTCCGCAGCAGCCTTCTCTGGGGAAGGCTTCTTCGCGGCTTTCTTTTCGGGCTTTTTCACCGCTTTTTTCACCGCTTTTTTTGCAGCGGGTTTCTTGGAGGTCTTTTTGGCAGCCATGATTGATGTATACTTAGGTTCCGGGCTCTTTCTCTCTTGCGACTTGCAGCCGACATTTCCACCCCCGGATAGGCGCGGTGGATTAGCCCTTTGGGCAACGTGATACAAGGTGAAATTTCACAAACACGAAAATATCTTTCGCCACAGACCGCACTGTGAAGCTTGAATTGCCCCGCACCTTCACTAACCTGCGGACCCACCATGCAACTCAGCGCCATCTTGGAATCCCTGCTCGTCGCCTCTCAGGAACCCCTTTCCTCCGAGGAAATGGCTCGCCTTGTCCGCGCCCGCTTCGCCGAGGCCGAGGACGTTCTGATCCGCGAGACAGACGAGGGATCAACCCCCAGCCTCTTGCCGGACTGGCTCACCGCTCTCGCAAAAACAAGCCCTGAGGACACCGCCGCCGCCGTCGCAACACTCAATGCCCACTACCAGGATACGGGGCGCGCATTCACCATACTCGAGCGACCGAAGGGCTGGAAGCTCTACACCCGAACGGACTACGGCGAATTTGTCCGCCACCTATTCCCCGGCAGAAAACCTGAGCGTCTATCCGGCCCGGCGATGGAAACGCTGGCCATCGTCGCATACCGGCAGCCGATCACGAAAGCTGCCATCGAGGCCGTCCGGGGAGTCTCCTGCGATGGGATGATCCAGAAACTGCTCGACCGCGACCTCGTCCGCATCGGTGGTCGCGCGGAACTCCCAGGCCGCCCGCTCCTCTACCTAACCACGGAGCTTTTCTTCGAGCACTTCGGCATCAACAGCATCGACGATCTCCCGAACTCCTCGGAGCTCCGCCGGGTGAAACTCCCGGAACCCGAGGAAAGCGCCGCTCCCGTAGAGCAGGGCGAAAAGCAACTCGCCCTTTCCGCAGCAGGGACTCCTGCCGCGCCCGCAGCCGATGAAGCGAATACGAATCCCGAACCACCTTCCGAAGAATCCCCATGAGCCTCGACGACATCCGCAAGCAGATCGACCTTATCGACCAGGATCTGCTCAAACTACTCTCCCAGCGTGCCGATCTCGTCCACGAGGTCGGCGTCGTCAAAAAACGCGACGGCCTCCAGATCTACGCCCCTGAGCGTGAGCAAGCACTGCTCGACCGCCTCATCGCCATCAACCAGGGTCGCCTTCCGGAGAAATCCATCAAGGCGATCTACCGTGAGATCATGTCCGCCGCTCTGGCTCTCGAAGATGATTTAAAAATCGCCTACCTCGGTCCCGAGGGAACCTGGACTCACCAGGCGGCGATTAAGAAATTCGGCCATTCGGTCGCCTACTCCCCGCAGCCGAACTTTTCCGATGTCTTCGACCAGGTCGCCCGACGTCAGGCGAGCTACGGTGTCGTTCCCATCGAAAACTCCACCGAGGGTGCGGTCTCCCATACACTCGATCTTTTCGTCGATTCCCCGCTCCACATCTGCGCGCAGATCCTGCTCCGCATCGAGAACTGCCTGATGGCTTCCATCCCCAAAGGAGAAATCCGAACCCTCTACTCCCACCCACAGGTCTTCGGCCAATGCAGGAGCTGGATCCTGAAAAATTTCCCCGAAGCGGATCTCGTCGAAGTCTCCTCCACCACCAAGGCCGCGCAGCTCGCCAAGGAGAAATCTCACGAAGGCGCCGCCGCACTCGGGGGAGCCCTCGCCGCCGAAATCCACGGCCTCGAGCTCCTCGAAACCTCGATCCAGGATCGCGCCACCAACACCACCCGTTTCCTCGTCATCGGGGAAAAGACCTGCCCTCCGACCGGCAACGACCGCACTTCCATCCTGTTCGCGATCAACGACAAACCCGGCTCGCTTGTCAACGCCCTCCAAGCCTTCGACCACCTACAAATCAACCTCTCGAAGATCGAATCCCGCCCCTCCAAGCGCAAGGACTGGGAATACATCTTCCACGTCGATCTTACCGGACATGCCGAATCGGAAAACATTTCCCAGGCACTCAAGGAACTTGCCGAGCACTGCTCGATGGTGAAAATCCTCGGTTCCTACCCAGATACCGTCGAATGACAGATAGGATTTTTCCTGTAATCTACGGTGCCGAGTTCCCGTATCCGTTGCAGTGCTCCGGGTTCCCGTCATCTCTCTGATCGTCTCATCGCTTCTCCTCGCCCAGGAGAAGACCTCCTATGACGACCACATCCTGCCGATCTTCGAGCAGTCCTGCCTGAACTGTCACAACCCCGATAAAACCAAGGGCGGCCTCGACCTTTCCAACTACGCGGCAGCGATCAAGGGCGGATCCTCCGGCAAAGTCGTCGAACCCGGCCGGAATCGAAAAGGCGGCGACAGCGCTGCATGCCGCAACCAAAACCCGGGACGCGGCAAAGGCCAGGATCGCCCCGACCCTGGCCCAAGTCGAGACAGCGCGGAAGGCGGCCGCAGAAGCACGCAAACCTTCGGAGAAAATCCACCAGCTGGTCGAATCCGCTACGGCAAAAATCAAGTCCCTCCGGGCGCAGGAAAAGATCTGGGCCGCAGCCGCAATCAATACCCACGCGCTAAAATCCGTTGTCGAAACAACGGCACTTGCCCAACGCAGTGAGTCCCAAATCGATGCCTTCCACAATGCCCTGTCCGTTTTGGCGGAACCGGCCGCAGCACTTGCCGCGAAACGCTCCGAACGCGACGCCTTCGCCGCGCAACTGGAAGCCTCCCCCCTCACCGGCCCTGCGATGGTGGAAGCCCTCGCAACCCAGCGCGCGCTGGACGCTTCAATGGCAAATCTCGCCGAAACCCTCCACAGCAGCGAGACATCACTTGCAGAAACACGCAAGCAGATCGACTCGACAATCAAGTCTCTCGCCCACGCAAAGCGCCAGTCCGCCAGGCTACGTGGAAGCTACCTACAGGCGCTGAAATGAGCTACAGCGATCATCCCTTGCTTGCTATCGCTACGTTTCGTGTTGAATTTTGAGAGTTGAATTTTCAAACGCCCTCCGCCCGCTGGCGTATCCACTCCAATCCTTCCCTGTATTCCTCACTCTGCGGCCGCGATTTCACAAGCATCTCCCAGAGCGAAACCGCCTCCCGGTAGATTACCTTGGCTTCCTCGGTTTTCTCCGCCAGCTCAAGCGCGTGCGCGTAGTCGCCCAGCAAATACGCACTCGATCGCTGCAGCTCCTCGGCGGAAATTCCGCTTTCCTCACCCTTCGCTTCCAGCTCACGCAAGGAGTCGCGCGCCTTGCCAAGCAAAGCGAGCTCCTCGTCCTTTTTCCCGTCGAAACCGAGCATTCTCCCCTTCTGCCACCACAGCAGCCCCAACCTGTAGTCGACCATTTCGTCCCGCCCGGAACCCTGCCGCTCGAGAAGTGTGATCCCTTCCTCGAAGGCCTTCATCGCCTCTTCAGATTTCCCTTGATCGCGGAGTAACCCCGCCTGCAAGCCCAGCTGCGCTGCCTTCCTAGCCGCCGCCACCGTGGAATCGGGGCGTTTTTGCAGCACCCCGTCGAGGAGCTTCATCGCATCTGCGGAAACCTTCTCCGCTGTCGCTACGTCGCCCGACAGAACCGAAGCCTCGGCCATCGCGCCGTAGCAACCCGCGAGTTCCAGGCGCAACCCGATGTCCTCAGGGTTGTCCTTCAGCAGTCGCACCATTTCGGCGGCGGCGAGCGAGCGAACTTCCCGCGCATCCCCGAGCTTCCCAATCCCCTCGAGGACAGTCGCGGAGGAAAGGTAACAGGCGGCGAGCTCCGATCTCAGCACCGCGGCGTCCGGCCTCGCATCGGCCAGCTCGTTGAGTTTCTGCGTGGATCGCATCAATTGCTCCAGGGCTTTGCCGTCCTCGCCCTTGGCGGCCAGTAGCTTCGCCTCGTGAAAATCGAGTATCGCCACCAGTTGCTGCAGGCGCTGGGAATCGACATCCACCTGCGGCACTTCGTTGAGCGCATCCCGTGCCTGCCGGAATGCCGCATCGACCGTTTCATCACCGTTTTCCTGCTTCAGCAGAGCGAGCAGCAATGCATCACGTCCGAGACGGAGCTTGGTATCCCCGTCCAGTGCGGAACCGGTCCACCCGGCCATCGCCTCGCCCAGCCTGCGCTGCGCCGCATCCGCATCGCCCGCAGCAAGTGAAACTTCCGCAAGCTGCAGCCGCACACGCGAACGCTCATCATCCAGGCTCTTGATCTCCGCGGTCCGCACCAGGAAATCCTCGAAAAACCTCTCCAGCCGTTTCAACCGCAGTTCCCGCCCGTCCAGCGGCGGCAGGTTCCTGTGTCCTTTCTCCATCGCCCAGCCGAATAGGCGGTCACCGATCAGCCGCGAGGCTTCCAGGCGCGCAAGTCCAAGCTCGCGCTGGTATTCCATTTCCTGCTCCGCCCTCGTCTTCTCTCGCACCGCAACGGTCATCCTTTCCAGCGCCTCGTTCGCCTTCCCATCGAGGAAAATCTTAGTCCTGGCAGCTTCCACACGCTCCGCTTTGAGGCGGCTCTGCGAGAGATGCCAAAGACCCGTGAACACGGCACACGCCGCAGCAGCCATCCCGGCGAAAAACACCGCCCGTCGACCGAACCGAACCGCCCGTCTGCGCTGATCCATGAGACTCTCACGAACCTCATGCTCCTCGAACCCGGAGTTCACCAACCTGAAACCCGCCATCACCTCGGTCATCGAAACCGGGCGATCCATCGGATCCAATCGAATGCACCGGTCGATCCATTCGCGGTAGCCGGACTCAAGGTCATTGCGCGGCTCACTGCCCCATGAAACTTCTTCCTCCTGCTCTAGGTTTTTCGCAATCTTTTCAGAATCCGCATGAATGCCTTCCTTGCAGGTCTCTCCGCTTTCTGGAGCCACGGATGCAAATATCTCGTTGCACCGGGGAAACCGCCCCGTGAGCAACCGGAACGCCATCACTCCGAACGCGAACACATCCCACCGGTAGCCATCCTCCTCGAAATACCCACCCGGATCCATCAACTGCTCTGGCGCCTGGTAGAGCAAGGCATCGGTGAAATCGAAATGCGTGATCCCCGGCATGTTCCCCAAGCTCCAGTCGGTGAGTCTCACCCCGCCCTCATCGCCGAAAAATACGTTCCCTGGCTTGAGGTTGCCGTGCACCACCCGCCTCGCATGCATCGCCGCGAGCGCCGTCCCGATCTCCTTCACAAGATCCCAAGTGCCCTCCTCGGGATGATCCTCCAAACGGTGCTGCAAGCTATCCGGTTTCCACGAAAACTCCTCCGCATCCTGATCCGCCTCCCCATAGATCGGCAGGATCCAACAGGCTGGCCTGCCATCGAAATCCGCGGACTGGATCCGCGCAACACCCTCCGGCCAGCCCCCGGCCTCCAACCGCGCCACCGTCCTCGAAAGCAGACCCCGGTTCACCGCCATCCCCTCGAATATCTTCACCGTCCAGATCGCGCCGTCGTCGTCACGCGCGGCAAGCACCTTTCCGCTCTCCCCCGCCCCGATCACTCCGAGCACCTCCAAGCCGTTCATTTCAGGCAATTTCATCCGCACAAGCGCTACATGAAAAACAAGACCTCTGCACCCCAAAATGTTCCGCATCCTCTGTCCAACCCATGCATAGCTCTGCGCCCCTCCGCGTCCTCTGCGTCTCTGCGGTGAAAAACCCAACCGAAAGACCAACGATTCCCTGCAACATCACGGAGGATCCCAACGTATTCTGCAGGTTAGGCAAAAAGCCGCAGTTCCGCCATGAAAGTCCAGTGCCCCGGTAATCCGCTCGAAAACTACTCCTCGCGCCGCGAATTCCTATACGTCGGCCTGCTCGGATCGGTCGGCATGGCTCTGCCGCAGTTCTTCGGTTCCCGGGCAAGTGCCGCCACGAAAAAATTCGCCCTCCACCTACCGGTCGCAGAAAGTGTCATCCATATCTTCCTGCCCGGCGGAATGTCCCACCAGGAGTCCTTCGATCCCAAGCCCTTCGCCCCCGCCGAATACCGCGGCCCCTTCGGTGCCATCGACACCAAGATCCCCGGCATCCAGTTCGGACAGTTCATGAAGGAAACCGCCAAGATCGCCGACAAGGTCACGGTGATCCGCTCGATGTCCCACGGCGAGGCCGCCCACGAGCGCGGCACCCACAACATGTTCACCGGCTACCGCCCCTCCCCCGCGCTCTCCTTCCCATCCATCGGCTCCGTCGTCTCACACGAACTCGGCTCTCGCAACGACCTCCCGCCCTACGTTTGCGTCCCCAACGTCCCCAACGAATTCGCGAACTCCGGCTATCTCTCCTCCGCCTACGGCCCCTTCGCCCTCGGCGCGGATCCCGCACGCGAGAATTTCCAGGTCCGCGACCTCAACCTTTCCAAGGGCGTCGATGAGAAACGCTTCGAGCGCCGCCGCTCGCTCCTCGCCACCGTCGATGACCATTTCCGCAAACTGGAGAAATCCGATGCGCTCGACTCCATGGACGCGTTCTACCAGCACGCCTACAAGCTCATCTCCTCACAGAAAGCCCGCGAAGCCTTCGACCTCTCCAAAGAGGACGACAAGATCAAGGAAGAGTATGGAAAAACCCAAGCCGGTCAGCGCATGCTGCTAGCCCGCAGGCTCGTCGAAGGCGGCATCCGCATGATTACCCCGACCGTCCCAAAATCCCTGAACAGCTTCCCGGTGATCTTCGAGGCAGCTCCCGATGCCCTTCTCGGCTCATCACTCCAGGCGTTCACCACATCGAGATCAACAACGAAGGCACATACCACTCGCACACCGCAAACCGTATCCCCACCGCCGTCACCGAGGCAGTCCCTTTCTCCATCGAGCTCGAATCACCCGCCGTCCCCATCGTCAAGAACGGCAAAATGGTCACCCATCTCACCGGCCAGGGAGGAATCCTCCGCATCGACCCCGCGCCGAAAGGCGAGCTAGCGAAACCTGCTGCAAAACCCGCTGCGAAACCCGCTGCGAAACCCGCTGCGAAAATGAAACCGAAGCCGGAGGTAGCCGATACCAAAGCTCCGGCAAAACCCCTTTCCCGCCTCGAACAGCTCAGGCAGAAGAAATAGCGATCACTCCCTATTTCTTCACTGGGAAATACCACTTTCCGTCGCGCTCGAAGTATTCCTTGTACTGCGGGAACGCCTCGGCCATAATCTCCTCCTCATGCGGGCCGCGCACCGCCATCTGCAACTGCGCGGCGATGAAGAAAAAGACCACCAACCCCGCTGTCCGGAATGGACTGAGCGGCTCGACCGTAACCTTGTGCCCTCCAATATGATCCCAGATCGGCTTGCCGATGCGCCTGGTGGTGAACCAGCTCATCGCCTGACACAGAATCGAAAGAAAACTCCAGCCGAAGCCTATCCCCGTCACCATCACCCGCAGCGAACGCCAGATCGCCGCTTTCAGCGCGAGTTTCGAGCCGTCTTCGTTCACCACCCGCAGCCCCATCAGCCATTTCCCCGGGGTCCTCCCGAAATGCTGTATCATCCAGGCTTCAATCGCGAACCACGGCAGATACATCGTGAGTAGTAGCCAGGGGTTGGCGATCGCACTGCCTATATCCCTACCGCTGAAATACATCGCAAGCCACCACAGCGCCGAATAAGCCGTCAGATCCATCCATCGCGCCCAGAACCGACGTCCGAGATACGACTTCGGTTTCAGCTTTGCCGTATCTTTAACGATCTGCTCTAGGTATTCCTGCGGCAAAGTGGGCGGCTCGAGTTGCTCCTCCTCGGGCTTCCTATCTTCGAAACTTTTCCGAAAAAGCTCCAGCTCACCGATCGGCGTCCACTCCTCGAGCCCTTCGTGCCAGATCTTCTCATCGGGCTCCATCTCGCCGTGCTCGATCCTGCCCCGCACCTCATAATCGGGATACGGGCCGGAGCGTTTCCCCTTTAATATAAGCCAGATTTCCATAATCAGAGATTGCGCAGGGATTTCGCAGCATCACTGCGGGCCGCGAAGAAGGCAGGAACCAGTGCAGCAAGCGAACAAAGTACAAAAGCCATGAAGCCGATCACCGCCTGCTCCACCGGATCATTGTGCGCGGGCAACACTCCGAAGCCGGTCAGTGAGGCCGAGAACGGATCGAAACCGATCGCACGCATCCCCTCCTGCACCAATCCGCGAAAATGGATAACGATGCGCCCGAGGCCGACTCCCAGCGCGGCACCCAGCAAGCCGAGCAACATGCCTTGATAGAGGAAAACTCGCACGATCTGACCCGGCGCGGCGCCTAGTGCTTTCATCACCCCGATCTCGCGACGCTTCTGTATCGTCACCGTGAACATCACCGCCATCATCGAGAAAGCCGATACCAGGACAATGAACGACAAGGCGAAATACATCATCACCCGCTGCTGACTGATGAGCGAAAAGAACGCCACGTATTGGTCGCCCCAGGTCTCCACATACCGTTCCGGCCCGAGGATTTCCCTAGCCTGCGCCGCCACCTCCTCCGCCTCATATGGATCGTCCAGCCGCAGCGCGATCCCCTGCACCTGGTTTCCCAACCCGGCAAGATCCTGTGCCAACGGAAGAGGCATGAAAAGGTCCGGGGTCACCGCCATCTGTGAGGCAGAATAAACGCCAGCCACCACCGCTTCCTTTGGAAGGACGAGGCTCTTCAGACTCTTCAGGATCTCCCCATCCATCTTCTCCGCATCCGTTTCCTCAAGCGCTTCGAAGGCATCGCCGACCGCCTTCCTGTCCTCTGCGGAAAATGTGAACACCGGCCCGCCCTCCTCGCGCTTGCCGGCCTCCATCGCACGCAGCAGATTCTCCACAAGCACCCGCTCCGGCTCCCGGATTTCCTCCCCGTAGATCATGCTGAGCGCGTCATACCCACCGCCCAATTCGGCGGCAGGAATCGTGAATCCCTCACCGTCCTTCTCCCATTTGTTCAAAAGCACTTCCGAGACCGTCACCCAGTCGTCACGGAAAGCCTCGCGCACAACCGGCTTCTCGGTCGCCTTGTAGGCGTTCATCACACCCTCGAAGTTCCTGGTCGAATAGAGACGTATCGTATCACCCACCCTCAGCTGGAACTGCTCCGCCACGATCGAGGAAACCACAACTCGGTCATCCAGCCCGAGATCTGCGCTCGATTCCGGAAAATTTTTCCTATCCAGCATGTCAGCCACGCCTTTCACCTGCGCAGCGTCGCTTGTATCGATTCCGCGGAAACTCACTGGCCGTTGCCAAGAACCGACATCGAGTATCACATTGTCAGCCACAAAGGCAGTCGCCGCGGCGACACCGGGGATCGCCGCTGACTCCTCCGCAAGATCCTGCCAGGGCGGGGCATTCCCCTCATCATCCGGCAGCGCCAGCATCGGCGATTTCACAAGCACGTGGGGGGTAAAACCGAGCAGACGCTCCTTCACATTCCTCTCAAGCCCGGCGAACACCGCCATCACCACCACCAGCACCAGCACACCCAGAAGCACCCCGACCAAAGAGATCAGGGTGAAGGACGAAAGCATGGCCCGACGCGGATTCAGATACCGCCTCGCCAACATGAAACTGAACGAGCGCTTTTTGATACGCAGACCTAGCCCCATCCCGCCCCCACACGCAACCAAAACCGGAGCAGTTGACGGAGGGGCTGACACCAGTCTGCCCCCCGTCAGAAACCAGAAACCAGAAACCAGAAACCAGAGACCAGAGACCAGAGACCAGAGACCAGAGACCAGAGACCAGAGACCTAAACCCCAGTCTCCCTTGAAGTTTAGAATTTAAAGTTTAGAATTTCAAAACTCCCTAACCAGCATCCGCTCCGCAATTTCCCTCAGCTTGGCTGCCTTCTCCCCGAAAATCTCCAACGCTTCCATTGCCTCCGCAGTCAGGCGTCCGGCCTCTTTCCGCGAAAGCTCAAGCCCGATCACCGATGGATACGTCGCCTTCTCCACCGCCGCGTCCTTGCCCGCCGTCTTACCTAAGTTTTCTGTCGTCTGTGTCACATCGAGTATGTCGTCGATTACCTGGAACGCCAGACCCAGCGCATGGCCGAACCTCGTCAGCGCCTCAAGCTCATCTTCGCCCGCCCCTGCACTCATCGCCCCGAGTCGGACCGAAGCCGTCAGCAGCGCAGCGGTCTTGGCCTCGTGGATCTGCACCAGCTCCTCCATCGCAAGCGCTTTGCCCTCACCTTCCAGATCCAGCACCTGCCCGCCGATCAGCTTCCGACTCCCTCCGGTCAACGCTAGCTCGGCAACCATCTCACCCACCGAATAGCTCTCACTCGCTTGCGATTTCGCGATCACCGCGAACGCCTCGGTCAGCAGCGCATCCCCACAAAGCACCGCCATTCCCTCGCCGAACACCTTGTGACATGTCGCCCGTCCGCGCCGCAGGTCGTCATCGTCCATGCAGGGCAGGTCATCGTGCACCAGCGAGTAGGTGTGCATCAACTCCACCGCACAGGCCGCAGGGAAAGCATCCTCCCGCCTCCCTCCGCAGGCCTCCGCCGCCGCGATGCAGAGCACCGGCCTCAGCCGCTTCCCGCCCGCGAAAACGCAGTAACGCATCGCCTCATGGATCGATCCCGGCCGCTCGTCCAGCGTCGGCAGGAAACCGTCCATCGCCCCATCCACATCCGACACCGCTTCTCCAAGATACTTTTCGAGATCCATTACCTGAAAATCCAACGCCTCGCACCGATTGGAAAGCATATTCCAGTAGCGGCGGTTTCCGGGTGCCCTTGGTATGCCGGGGAGTTTTCCACGACTTCAGCACACAGTGCTCCCCTGCAATGCAAAAAATACTTTGCAGAACGAACGCTTTTCCGTACGCTTCCGATATGAAAACGGTTACCGCCACCTCGGCCAGATCAGACCTATACCGGCTGATCGATTCGGCACTTTCCGATCATGAACCTGTTCAAATCACTGCAAAGCGAGGAACCGCAATCCTGCTCGCCGAGGATGATTGGAGGGCGATCCAGGAAACCCTTCACCTCCTCAGTGTTCAAGGTATGCGTGAATCTATCCGTGCCGGCATGGCTGAGCCGGTCGGTGAGTGCCGCAGGGAGATCGATTTGTGAGGTTCGATCTCGTTTACACACGCCAGGCCAATAAGGACGCCAAAAAGCTCAAAGGAACCCAGCTTGCTACCAAGGCCAAGGATCTTTTGGAATTGATTCGGGTAGACCCGTTTGCCAGCCCACCCCCGTTCGAGGCATTGGTCGGCGACCTCAAAGGCGCTTATTCCCGACGCATCAACATCCAGCACCGACTTGTCTATGAGGTACTTGCGGAAGAGCGCACGGTCAAAGTCCTCAGGCTGTGGACACACTACGACTAACGATGCCTCCCTGCGCACCTGCCGAGCCAAATCTCCTATCCGGCGCTCGGAGACATGCCGCTCCCACCGAAGGCCAAAAACGAAAAACCCCGCACGGTCGGAACCGGCGGGGCTGGAATGTTCACTTGGCCTCAAGGGCTCAGGAAATTATCGACCCTGTGGCACAGGCATAGGGAAGCCTCCGCCCGCAGGTGCAGGGGGTGCATCCTTAATCTCAAGGAGTTCAAGTTCGAAAATAAGCGTGGTATTGGGGGCGATATCCGCGCTGCGACGCTCTTCGCCATAGGCAAGTGTGCTGGGGAGGAAGAGCTTCCATTTCGCACCAATCGGCATGGTGGTAAGGGCTTCCTTGAAGCCTTCGACCACCTGAAGTGTCATCGGAACCGGCGATCCCTCGGGCGAGGCGTCGAATTCCGTGCCGTCGATGAGCGTACCCTTGTAGTTCACCATGAACTGCTTTGCGGGAGCACCTTCCTTGGGCGCGACGTATTTCGAATCGCCGCCCTTCGTGAGCACCTCATACTGGAGGCCGCTCTTGGTGGTGGTAACGCCTTCGCGCTTGCCGTTCACCTCAAGGAATTTCTTGCCGGCTTCAAGATTCGCCTGGGCGGTATCCTTCTCACGCTTCTGGAGCATCTCGCCGAGCGCTGTCATCGCCGCCTGAAGGCGGGCTTCCTCAAGCTCTGGCTTCTCGCCCTGCACGGCTGCCTTGAAACCCTTGATAAATGTTTCCATTTCCAGATCGTCCAGTTTGACGCCGAAACGTCCGAACTCCTGGCCGAAACTGCCACCGGTGCGATACCCGAGGGCATAGGAGGAATCTTTCTTGGCTTCCTCCGGTGTTGCGGGAGCAGGAGCAGAAGCGGGAGCCGCCGGCGCTTTCGGGGTGTCCTGTGCAATTGCGAATCCACCTGTGGCGAGGGCGATAAATCCGATCCGGGCGGCACTGTTGTATAAGGAATTTCTCATGTTTTGTAGTGTGTGTGCGCACCCTAGGAGTGCCCCCATACAGTGTCCAGAACCGCTTTCCAACAATTTCAGGGGGCACTCAGCCCTTGCCCTTGAGGAAATTCATGAGCTTTCCGAAATCCGGTAGCTTTACCTTCCCGCCGTCCGTCACCGTGAACACGACCCGCGATGTATTCCCGTTCGCCACGACGTTCATCAGGTAGGTTCCGGGCGCCAACTTCTTTTTGTCCATCGTTGCATCCAGTTTCACCTCCTTGACCTTGTTGGCAAAGATCACCGCCGCCGGGGCACCTTCCATGAGTATCGTCCCGTCCTCCTTGCAGGGAAACGCATTCACGATGAGTATCGGAGCCTCTTTATCAATCGCCAGCACGGCATCCGCCTTGACCGGCACCTTCACCACCGCGAACAGGTCTCCCCACGCGCCAATCTCCGCCTTATGCCCGCCGAGCGTCACATCGAAGGGATAAAGCAGAGGCCTTTCCCCCTGCTCCTCGGCAATCGCAGACGCTCCGACAAACAGACACATCACCAGCGGAAAAATCGTTCTCATTTCCAAATATCTCCCAAGTTCCTCTTCTCAAAAAGCCAAAAATCACCTGTCGCAGTGCAAGGCGCAAAGCCGCTGTCCGCCAAATCAATTCCCAAGAGAATCTCGCGCAAAGCCGCAAAGGCACAAAGTTTTGGATAATGGATCTTCAACAAATTCTCACCCATATGCCCGGCTTTGCGCCTTTGCGCCTTTGCGCGAGCCATTCTTAAATTTCCACATGCCGACCTTTGTGGTTCAAATCTCTTTACTGGCAAGCCTTGGAGTTCCGCGAATCCCAACTACGCTTTGCCCCAGATGCCTGTTCTTTCACCCGACCAAGTCACCGATCCCTCCTCCTCCGACGAGATCCTCGACACTTTTCTCACCTATCTCGAAGGATCCGGCACCACGCCATACGACCACCAGGAAGAGGCGATCCTTGAGCTTTTTGCCGGGAACAACGTCATTCTCAACACTCCCACGGGATCGGGGAAATCACTCGTTGCCCTGGCACTCCAATTCCGTGCCATCTGCCTCGGTCGGCGTTCCTATTACACCGTCCCGATCAAGGCGCTGGCCAACGAGAAATTCCTTTCTCTCTGCAACACCTTCGGGGCGGAAAATGTCGGAATGATCACCGGGGATGCGACCGTCAACCCATCCGCACCGGTCATCTGCTGCACGGCGGAGATCCTCGCCAATCTCGCCCTGCGCGAAGGCAAGAACGCCGACGTCCATGACATCATCATGGACGAGTTCCATTATTACTCGGATCACGAGCGCGGCGTGGCCTGGCAGATCCCGCTGCTCACACTGCCACAATCCCGTTTCCTGCTGATGTCCGCCACCATCGGAGACACTGAGTTTTTCCAGGAATCCATCACAAACCTCACAGGGATACCGACGGCGCTGGTGAAATCAGCAACCAGGCCGGTGCCGCTTGAGTTCGATTACTCAACAACCGCGCTTGAGGAAAAAATCGAGGAGCTTGTCGAAGCCAACCGCGCCCCCATTTACCTCGTCCATTTCTCCCAGCTTGCCTGCGCCAGGACAGCACAGGATCTGATGAGCCGGAATTTCTGCACCAAGGAGGAAAAACAAGCCATCGCTGAGATCCTGATCGATGCGGATTTCCGCAGCCCATACGGGAAAGAGATTAAAAAACTTCTCCGCCACGGCTTGGGCATACACCACGCCGGACTTCTCCCGAAGTACCGCACGCTGGTGGAGAAGCTCGCCCAGAAAGGCCTGCTGAAAGTCATCTGCGGGACGGATACCCTGGGCGTCGGGGTCAATGTGCCAATCCGCACGGTGGTATTCACCCAGCTTTTTAAATACGGCGGACAATCGACAAAAACCCTCGCTGTGAGGGACTTCAAGCAGATCGCGGGAAGAGCGGGGCGCCGAGGCTTCGACGATATCGGATACGTTGTCGCCCAGGCACCCGAGCATGTCATCGCGAATATCAAGGCGGATGCGAAAGCCGCCGCCAAGGGAGGAAAATCCAAGGCAATGAAGAAGAAACCGCCGGAGCGGGGCTTTGTAAACTGGGACGAGAAAACCTTCCGCAAACTCATCGATTCCCCCTCGGAGAAGCTCACCTCGTCTTTCGTCATGCGCCACGGCATGCTTCTCAATCTACTTTCGCGCAGCGACGAGGATGGCTGTTCTGAATTGCGCCGTATCATCCGTGAATCCCATGAAACGGCTTCCGCAAAGGCAACTCTCCGCAAGCGGGCTTTCGGGCTTTTCCGAGGACTCGTTGAGGGAAATATCCTACGTATCCTCCCGAAAGATCAACGCACCGGCCCGTCCAAGGTGGCACTGAATATCGAACTCCAAGATGATTTCACCCTCAACCAAGCATTGGCCACCTACCTGATCGAGGCCGTCCCGCAACTCGATGCCACAGATCCTGTCTATCCCCTGAATGTCATTTCGCTGGCGGAGGCAATCGTCGAGGACCCGGCACAGGTTCTCCGCAAACAGGTGGACAAGATGAAGGACAAGCTCGTAGCGGAAATGAAAGCCGACGGCGTCGAATACGATCAGCGGATGGATGCCTTGGAACAGGTCGAGCATCCCAAGCCCGGAAAGGAATTCATCTACGCGACCTACAATGAATTCGCCCTGAAAAACCCGTGGGCGAAGGAGGCCTCGGTGCGACCGAAGTCGATCGCGAGAGAAATGTTCGAGGACTACTCGTCATTCGAGGATTACATCAAAAAATACGGATTGGAGAAGAGCGAAGCGATCCTTCTCCGGCACCTCAGCGAGGTTTACAAGATCCTGGCGCAGACAGTCCCCCCGAACCTAAAAACCCCGGAAGTTGAAGAGGCCGAGGAATTTTTCGGCGAGATTATACGCACCACCGACTCCTCTCTCATCGATGCATGGGAGAAGCTCCGCAATCCGGAAGAGCCAAAAGAAACCAAGGTGCCCAAGCCGGAAAGGGAAATCCCATACACCCGCAACAAACCCGCACTGCTCAAGGCCACCCGTGGCCTCATCTTCCAATTCATCAAATCCCTTTCCCACGGCAGCGTTGAACATGCCCTGTCCCTGGTGAAATCAGAGCTGTCCACAGCCGAACTCCAGGAAAGCCTCACTTCTTACGAGGAAGCCCGTGGGCCGATGCGTCTCGACCCAGAAGCCCGCAACCACAAGCACACCCACATCCAGGAACTCCCGGAAAAATCCATCTGGATCATCCAGCAGACCTTGGTCGACCAGGAAGACACCAACGATCACCTCGTCCACTT
>CAJQKQ010000117.1 GCA_905478925.1 uncultured Verrucomicrobiales bacterium | reverse complement strand
GTTGAAGCGGTTGCTGCGCGGCGAGTGCAGGCGGACGAGTGTGCAGACGGCCTCAAGCAGCGAGGTTTTCCCCTGGGCGTTGTCGCCAATGAGGACCACGCCCTCCGGCGGTGCCTCCATCGCGAGCGCTCCGAAGCAACGGAAGTTTTGAAGGCGGAGATGCTGGATCACGAAACTTGAATCCGCCGCGGCGGATCGAGGGGAGAGAGGTTGCTATTTGTCGAGCGAGGGGACAGGGAAGTCGGCGACGGGCTGGCGGACGGTGGCGATGAGCTTGAGAAGTTCCACGAGCTTTTCCGGATGTTTTTTGGAAAGGTCATTGGCTTCCCCGGTGTCCTTGCCGAGGTCGTAGAGTTCGGCGGTGGTCTTGGCGGGATTCGAAAGGTTGTATTGCACCAATTTCCAATCGCCCACCTGGATGGCGCGGCGGATCCCCTTTTCATGGAACTCCCAGTAGAGGTAAGGATGGGTTCTCTGTTCGCCCTTGCCAGTGAGGGAGGCGGCGAAGGAGATGCCCTGGATGTTCTCCGGGATCGGCTGGCCGGTCAGCTCGCAGACGGTCGGCAGGAAATCCCAGAAGGCGGAGGGATGGTCGGTGGTGGTGCCGGGCTGGATGGCGGAAGGCCATGAGGCGATGCAGGGGACGCGGATGCCGCCCTCGTAGAGATCGCGTTTGCCGCCGCGCAGGGGGCCGTTGGAATCGAGCAGTTCCGGTTTGTAACCGCCCTCGAAGTGCGGGCCGTTGTCGCTGGTGAAAATGATGAGTGTGTCCTCCAGTAGCCCCTGTTCCCCGAGTTGCGCGACGATGTTTCCGACCGCGTCATCCAGCAGCGACATCATGCCGATGTAGTTTGCCTTTACCTCCGGGGTGGCGGTGTAGTGGTCGGATTTTTCCAGGCCGACCTCGTCCTTTACCTGGGGGCGTGCTTTCTCCAGAGCGGCCTCTGGCGCGAGCACTGAGGCATGGGGGATGGGATAGGACAGGACCATGAGGAAAGGTTTTTTGGTATCCTGCTTCGCGATGTAGTCGAGGGCTTCCTTGGTGTAGAGGTTTACATCGTAATCGGTGCCTTGGTGGAGCTTGTTTCCCGGGAACTCGATTTTCTCGGTGTTGCGGTAGATGAACTTCGGGTAGCGGAAATGGCCGTCCCTATGATTGGTGGTGCCGTAGAAGTAGCTGAAGCCGCTGGAGAGGACTGTCTCCGGTGTCTGGGTGTTCCCGGTCACGCAGGACTTGCCTATCATCGCCGTGTTGTAGCCCGCTTTCACCGCGATTTCGGCAACGGAGATTTCCTCTTCGGGGAGCGCGAAAGGGCCGTTGCCACGGATCGCCGCGTGGCCGCCGTCCTTGCCTGTCATCAGGGAGCAGCGGGAGGGGGCGCAGACCGTCGCGCCGGAGTAGTGGCGGGTGAAACGGATGCCGCTAGCCGCGAGCTTGTCGAGGTGCGGCGTGGAGAAGTTTTTCTGCCCGTAGCAGGAGAGATCCGCGTAGCCGAGGTCGTCGGCGATGATGTAGATGATGTTCGGTTTGGCCGCGAGCGGGCTGAGCAGTAGCAGGGAGAGGAAAAGGGTTTTCATGGGTTCAGCGGGGATGCGATTTCAGCCGGAAAGGTGGTCGAGGGCTTTCTGGTAGGAGAAATTCGTCAGGTAATGGCTCAGCTTTCCGTCGAACTCGGCGTTGTGCGCCTGTGAGTATGCGGCGATTTTTTCGGAAACATCTTTTAACGCGGTAAGATGGGCTTCGGGGTCGCGGTCGCGGAAGGCGTGATCGGCGATGACATCGAGGCGCTGTTTGAGGAGTTGCTGGAGTTCGGGGTGCATGCTGGGAAAAATCTCAAATTTCAAAATTAAACTCTAAGGAAGAAATTGGCTCAGGGTTTCGGGATGGCCTCGAACTTGTAGAAGAGTTTCTGTGCGCTGGGAATAATTTTCACCGTGCCGTTGGGGAGGGTCTGGAGATTGCCCGGCGGGACGGGTATCCAGTCATTGGTTAGGGTTTCGGATTGGAGCAGATTGAGATCCGCGAAACGGAGGGCGTCCAGTGAGGGCCGGTAGCTCGCCGTGCCGTCGGGGGTGAAGGCGAACGGCTCGTCGGCGGTCGCCGGGTTCTTGCCGAGTAGGAACTCCAGCAAGGGCGGGAGGGTGTCGCCGTCGTCGCCCGCGCCGTTGAGGTAATCGAGCAGCGGTTGATCTGGGTTCTGGTCGAGGATGTCGGCGAGGATCTCGCGATTGGTGAAAAGGGAGATAGGTGTGGGGGCGAAGGAGTTGATCGCCATGAGGATCTCGTTGGCGATCAGCGCCTGGTTGCCGGTGGAGGGGTGGAAGCCGTCCTTGCAGAAGATGTGCAGCGGCGGGTTCTGCGGATCGGGCTCGTATTCGAAGTCGGTGCCGTTGATCTGGAACGGCACCTGGTCGGAGATGCGGGTTGTGATCCGGTCGATGCGGGCGATGTGGGTGTCTGGCCGCGAGCCGAAGTCGGCGATGATGTTCGCGTTCAGCGTGGCGACCCTTTCGCGGGCGAGTGCAGCGGCTGTGGGATCGGAAAGTTTCTCCGCAGGGGTGGCGCCGATGTCTGGTACGGTGGCGACGATGATGGGCAGGTTGGCCGGTGCGTTGTCGCGGACGTAGTCGTGGATGGACCCGATGGAAACGCGAATCTCGTCGTTCTCCGCGTCGCCGTCGGTCAGGCTGAGGTCGTTGCCGCCGACGAAAATGATCACCGCATCCACGGAATCGAGGTCGCCTGTGAGTTCGAGGCGGGTGAGATATTCAAGGGATAAGAATCCCGGATCGTAGAGTAGTTCCACCCATGTCTCCGCCTTGTAGCCGGGGATGCCGTAGTTCAGCTCGTAGCCGGCGTTGCGGAAATCCAAGTAGTTACCCAGCGAGGGTTCGTAGTTTCCCATCGTGAATTCTGCGGGGCGCAGTGTGTTGATCAGCTCCACCCAGTTCATGGTATTTGCCACGAAGATATCCGAATCGGGCGCGGAGAACGGCGCCTCGAAGCGGTATTCCTCACTCAGTGAATCGCCGATTGCCAGCAGCCGGAACGGCGCGGCGGCAAGCGGCAGGGCGGAAATTAGAGTGAGCGCCAGCATCCGCGTGGCGCGGCGCGGGCGGCGGGTTGGGATGTGAGGTTTCTCGGTCACTTGGCCATACGTAGCGCAGAATGGGAGTTTTGGAAGGCCGGGCTGCATTTTCCAAGCGGAATTCCGGGGGAATAGCGGAGCGCAGCCCCAAGGAGCGGCGTCTCTCTGAGCGCCGGATAAGAATGGAGGGAATGGCTGGGCTTGTGTGCTCGGCTTGCTGGGCAGCGGATCGCAGCCCCTCCTTGGAAAGATTGGGGTGTCCTTGCGCTACGCGCGGACGACCCCATTCGGTAGGGACGGGCGGATGGTCTCGTTTCACCGACGACATTCATAAAAGCTGCGGATGGGAACCGCCGTAGTCCAAAGCCGCTGGCGGCATGAGAATAATTTTCAGTGTGGGCGATTTTTGGGTTGTCAAAGCGGGTCTTGGGAGACTTACTCGCCGCCCGTCCGCAAGGGCTGGTAGTGAGGCCCGATAGCTCAGTTGGTAGAGCAGCGGATTGAAAATCCGCGTGTCCTTGGTTCGAATCCGAGTCGGGCCACCACTTATTCTATAAGGGGTGGCCGTGTGAATCAGTTGTCAGATCGGGAGGTTGCCGTTATCCCAAGGCATAAAATTGGCCGTTACCCATTTCTTTGCGGTCGCTTTCGGAATACTGGTGGCGCTGAACCGCAGACTTTTCCTGGGGTTGATGGATTTCGAAGGGCATTGCGCGGTGTATCCGGAAGGAGGTTTTGAACTCATCGAGCCACGTATGGGAACACTGGTGTGCGTCCTTGTGGAGGATTATTGGCACGAGGTGCTGCCAGCTAAGAAGACGCGGGCGAGCATCAGCGGGTGGCTTAATTGAAATTTTCAGAGCAAAGGCGCAGAGGACGCAAAGGGACGCTGAGCTGGGGTTGTGTTGAAGAGTTTGGGAGTGTGAAAGTTACTGATGATGTCCTTTCACCCGTTGGGTTACGCTGCGCTGCACCACCGGCTACGTTCTGATCGCCTCTGTCGGGGCTGGGACGCGGACGATCCCATGTTCTTGAATTATCTCGGAAAACCGAGATGATTTTTTTTACAGAAGGACGCAAAGTTCGCAAAGGTTCAATCACTTGGGCACTCCAAAGATGGTCTTTATCATTCACCCAGTCCAAGCGTCTGATTCGCCTAACTCATGCAGGCTTTGCGAACTTCGCGTCCTTCTGTCGATTCCATTTTCCTCTTTAGGATCATAGGGAACTCCTGTCTCCTGTCCTTAGGCTTCCGGGCGGGCAGCGAGTTTTCCGAAGGTTTCCTCGAGCATATTCAGGGTCTCGGGATCCTCGATCTGTTTGCGATCGGTGGTGGTGACGTAGAGAGTGTCCATGGCGACGCCTTTCTCGGTGCAGATGCGGGCATGATGGTGGTGGCCGTCTTCGGCAACATCGTCACGAGGTGGTCGTGGTTCGGTACCAACATGCTTGGAGTCGGCCTGTATTTCTACAGCTTCACCGATGCTGGTTTCTTCTGGCTAAGCGCCTTCACCGTGAGCCAGTTGGTAGTGATGGGGCTGGGGCTTACAAGAGGCTTGATTCAGCCGGGCTGATGGGAGGTGTCTGCCTCATCGCAGATATGTGAAGAATTTGAGGTGTTAGCTTGCGGGAACAAGATTTTCTCCTAGATTGACCGTCGTATGGTATCGCAGCATGCAATCGACATTAAAAATCCGACCGCCGTGGCCGAGGCGGTAAAGACGCTTTTTTCTGAGGCCGGAGGGGAGGAGGATTTTCGGCTGATTGACCGAGTGGTTGCAGATGTCGCGAAGATGTTCAACGGGGATTACCCGGGCTATCAGTCGATTGACATGGGGTATCATGATCTTGATCACACGCTCCACGTTACTGTGTGCATGGCTCACTTGTTGGAGGGTCGGAGTAGGACCTCCGGCATATCGGCCCTCAAGATTCGTGACTGGGAGTTGGCGATTATTTCAGCCCTGCTTCACGATACGGGCTTCCTTAAGGAAACTGGGGATGATGCCGGCACGGGAGCCAAGTACACGTTCGTCCACGAGCAACGCAGTTGCGCCTTGGCCCGAAAGTATTTGCCTGAGCTGGGAGTTACCAAATACGAGATTCAGGATATTTGTTCCACGATCATGTGCACCGGCCCGCGCAGCAGGATCGGTGATGTTTCCTTTCAGCGAGAAGAAGCCCGCGAAATCGCACTCCTTCTCGTCACCGCCGACTACCTCGCACAGATGAGCGCCGCCGACTATCTGGAGAAGCTGCCGAGACTGTATCTCGAGTTTGTCGAGGCATTCGAACATGAGGAAGTCCCGCAGCAGGAGCTCCCGTATCAAAATCTCGATCAATTGTTGGCAATGACTGCCGGATTTTGGAGGAAGTTTGTCCTCCCTTTATTGGATGGGGAGGCGGAAGGGGTCTATCGCTACCTTTCTCCTGGAGGGGGACCCAATCCTTACCTAAATGCCATCGAAGAGAATCTCGCGGAACTGGAACGCCGATTGAAAGCCGAGACCAACTAGTGCATAGACAGATCTAAATCGTCGCTCTTTTTCGGTTTTTTGACTTGTACTTTTACAAATTACGGTTTCGTTAGGTGATGCCAAACAAAAAGCATCATATCAAGCTGACCCCGGATGAGCG
>CAJQKQ010000116.1 GCA_905478925.1 uncultured Verrucomicrobiales bacterium | reverse complement strand
GTTATCGCCAAAATCGAAGGGGATGTCTCCTTCGGTGGAAACGTCCGTGGCAAGAAGAAGGTCATCGTCACCGATCCGGAAACGGGCGAAGGCGTCGATCACCTTGTCCCGATGGGCAAACACATCATCGTTACCGAAGGCGACCGCGTGAAGCACGGCGACCAGATCACGGAAGGACCTGTTTCCCCGGATGATCTTCTGGAAGCTTGCGGAGCCACCGAACTCCAGGAGCACCTAGTCAACGAGGTGCAGTCCGTTTACCGCGTCCAAGGCGTGGAAATCAACGACAAGCACATCGAAGTTATCGTTCGTCAGATGCTCCGTAAGGTGAAAATTACCGAACCGGGCGATGCCGATCAGTTCCTCTGGGGCGATCAGGTTGAGCGCACGACCTTCAAGAAGGTGAACGCAGAGATTGCCGCAAATGGTGGTAAGCCAGCCGAAGGCGAGCCAGTTCTTCTCGGTATCACCAAGGCCTCGCTTGAGACTGATTCGTTCATCTCCGCAGCTTCCTTCCAGGACACCACCCGTGTTCTCACCGAAGCCGCAACCCTTGGCCGGATCGATTACCTCAGCGGGTTCAAGGAGAACGTCATCATGGGTCACCTGATCCCCGCCGGAACCGGATTCCATCACCACCGTGATTCTGAATTCGAGTTCACCGTCGAGGAACCGGAACCCATCGTCGAAGAGCCTGAAGTGCTCGATGACGAGGAAGACGTGGTTTCCGCTTAATCCGAAATATTCTAAAGACCCCGGTTCATCGAAAGGTGACCGGGTTTTTTTGTGTCTAACGGTGACCTTCGGTCGCCGCTCACTCCCCATCCAACGGATCCGGG
Organism: uncultured Verrucomicrobiales bacterium; assembly: GCA_905478925.1. Taxonomy (GTDB): domain Bacteria; phylum Verrucomicrobiota; class Verrucomicrobiia; order Verrucomicrobiales; family Akkermansiaceae; genus Luteolibacter. The sequence continues at coordinate 5,460 of CAJQKQ010000116.1, read as the reverse complement.
CAGATGTGGCGAAGCCTACATCTGCCGCAATACTCTCCGAGGAAAAGTTCGTCCGCCCATTCCATGAGAGGCATGATGTGTTTTTTCTCATCGGTAAGGATGCCGGCCTCAAAGTTTCGTTTGTCTGGGTGCTTCGCCCCGAGGCCTGCTCCAGTGAGATTCGCTGAGGTGATGAAGGCGCGCTTCCCGTCGATGATGATCGCTTTCGTATGCACGCGCGGGCAGAGCGCGCGCTCGAAGAGGTCGCTCTCGATGAGTGCCGGATAGCGGTCGAAATCCTGGCGGAAACGCGGCCCCGGTTCCTTGGCATGGATCAAGCGGACGGCGACCCCGTTCTCAACCATTTCCGAAAGGACGGCAAGGAATGGGACAGATCGCTTGCCACGGACGACATGCATGTCCTTGATATCTGCGGTGATGATCCAGAGAAACCGCCGGGCGGCAGGAATCTCTTGCTCCACGATCCTCGCGTAAATGGCCTCGTTGAAAATCAGTTCTGTCATGCTCTCGGAGCATCGGTAATCCGGGCTTGACCGTCGATAATTTCCTGCAACTGCACGTTTGACAGTGGATTAGCTCCTGCTAGCCTGCCGCGCCCGCTCCGAGGTAACAGGGATTTTTCTCCTGAACCGCTACCTCGCTGCGGCAGCAACCCGACAATACCAAACACGATGGCAACCAAGAAGAAAACCGCAGCCAAGAAACCGGCAGCGAAGAAATCCACTGCGAAGAAATCCACTGCGAAGAAATCCTCCGCAAAAGCAATCAAGTACGTTTACACATGGGGCGCTGGCAAGGCCGACGGCCATGGCAAGATGAAGGAACTCCTCGGGGGCAAAGGTGCAAACCTCGCCGAAATGACCCGCATCGGCCTTCCGGTTCCAGCCGGCTTCACGATCACCACAGAGGTCTGCTCCTACTACTACGATCACAAGAATAGCTACCCGAAAGTCCTTCGCTCCCAAATGGAAGCAGGCGTGGCCAACATGGAAAAAATCATGGGCTACAAGTTCGGCGATGCAAAAGGCTTCCCACTCCTTCTCGCAGTTCGCTCCGGCGCACGCGACTCCATGCCAGGCATGATGGACACCGTCCTCAACCTCGGCCTCAACGACAAGACCGTCGCCTCCCTCGCGAAAGCCACCGGCAACGAGCGCTTTGCGTGGGACTGCTACCGCCGTTTCATCCAGATGTACGGCGACGTCGTTCTAGGCGTGCAAAAACTTCCTTCCGAAGACCACGAGCCTTTCGAGACAGTGATCGAAGACTACAAGCATGAGAAGTATGGGAAAGACATCGTCGATTCCGAGCTGACTGCAGAAGACAACAAGGAAATGGTCGCCCTTTTCAAGAAACTCGTTCTCGACCGCACCGGTCAAGGCTTCCCGGAAGATCCATGGGAGCAGCTCGAAGGTGCCTCCGGCGCCGTCTTCGGCTCATGGATGAACGATCGCGCAATCGTTTACCGCCGCAAATACGGCATCCCCGCAGCATGGGGCACAGCCGTCAACATCCAGGCAATGGTCTTCGGTAACACCGGCTCCGATTCCGGTTCCGGCGTCGCCTTCACCCGCAACCCTGCGAATGGCGAAAACGTTCTCTACGGTGAGTTCCTCGTGAACGCACAGGGCGAAGACGTGGTCGCCGGTGTCCGCACTCCGGATGCAGTTGCAGGTATGGCAACAGCCCTCCCGGCAGCATTCAAGGAGCTGATGAAAGTCCGCAAGATCCTTGAGAAGCATTTCTGCGATGTGCAGGATGTGGAGTTCACCATTCAGGAAGGCAAACTCTTCATGCTTCAGACCCGTAGTGGCAAACGCACGGCTGCAGCAGCGCTGAAGTTCGCCGCCGATATGGTGAAAGAAAAACTCATCGATTGGCAGACTGCGATTCTCCGCAACCCTGCCGACCAACTCGACGCACTCCTTGCGCCTGTCTTCGATATCGTGGAAACCAAGAAGGCGACCATTATCGCCAAGGGTCTCCCCGCCGGCCCAGGTGCCGCTTCTGGAAAAATTTACCTCAACGCCGACCGCGCTGAGGCAGCCGCGCAACGTGGTGAAAAAGTCCTCCTCGTTCGCGTCGAGACTTCCCCGGAAGATCTTCGCGGCATGATCGCTGCGGAAGGTATCCTTACCTCACGTGGTGGTGTATCCTCCCACGCAGCACTTGTTGCCCGCCAAATGGGTAAAGTCTGCGTCTGCGGTGCCTCCGGTGTCGAAGTCGATTACGACAAGAAGACCGTCAAAGCAGGTGGCAATACCTACAAGGAAGGTGATTTCCTCTCCATCGACGGAACCGCCGGAACGGTTTACGGCGGCGAACTCGCCACCGAGCCTTCCGAGATCATCACCGGTCTCATCTACAACAAGAAGTCTTCCCAGGAGACCGAGAAGTTCAAAAACTTCACACAGCTCATGGGCTGGTGCTCCAAGGCAACCCGCATGGGTGTCCGCACCAACGCCGATACTCCTGAGCAGGTTAAGAACGCGGTTGCGTTCGGAGCGGAAGGCATCGGCCTTACCCGTACCGAGCACATGTTCTTCGAAGGTGACCGTATCGACGCGATGCGTCAGATGATCCTCGCGACCAATGAGCCCGCACGTAAGAAGGCGCTTAAGAAACTCCTCCCGCATCAGCGCAAGGACTTCTTCGGCATCTTCAAGGCACTCGAAGGCAAGCCAGCCACGATCCGTCTTCTGGATCCGCCACTTCACGAGTTCCTTCCTCACTCCAAGGAGCAGCAAATGGATCTCGCACGCAAACTCGACGTCAAAGTCGAGGACATCATGCAGCGCGTTCACGACCTCCACGAGTTCAACCCGATGCTCGGCCACCGCGGTTGCCGTCTCGCGATTTCCTACCCGGAAATCGCCGAGATGCAGGCGCAGGCGATCTTCGAAGCTGCCGCTCAGTGCGTGAAAAAAGGCATCCCTGTGAAGCCTGAAGTCATGGTTCCACTCGTCGGCTACGCTCGCGAGCTTGAGCTCCAGGTGGAAATCATCCACCGCGTTGCTGCGGAAGTGAAAGCGAAGAAAGACGTCAAGTTCGACTACCTCGTCGGCACGATGATCGAAGTCCCACGTGGTGCTGTCACCGCAGACGAGATCGCAGAGCACGCGGAGTTCTTCTCCTTCGGCACGAACGACCTCACCCAAACCGCACTCGGCGTCAGCCGCGACGACATGGGATCGTTCCTCAATAGCTACCAGGAAAATGACATCTATCCGAAGAACCCGTTCGCATCGCTCGACACCACTGGTGTTGGACAGTTGATGGAAATCGCCGTTGAGAAAGGCCGCAAGACAAAGCCGGACATCAAGCTCGGCATCTGCGGTGAGCACGGTGGTGACCCGGATTCCGTGACCTTCTGCCACAATCTCGGCCTCGCTTACGTTTCCTGCTCGCCATACCGCGTGCCGGTTGCCCGCCTCGCCGCCGCACAGGCAGCGATCAACGACGGCTCCGCTCCGAAGCCAGCCGCCAAAAAAGCGAAAAAGAAAACTGCTAAGAAGGCAGCGAAAAAAGCAGCTAAGCGCGCTAAAAAGTAACCATGGCGGCAATGGGAGTGAAGCGGACATGGACGGACTGAAAAGTCCAAACATCTCCGTCAATTTCTAATCGCCATACCATTTAAGAAATCACAAGCCGCGTCGGGATCTCCCGGCGCGGCTTTTTCGTTGCTTGGTTGCGCGACATCAGCCTGGGTGAATCAGGATTCCATTCCTCTGTATTGCAGGCTGCCGAAGTCATGGTCGGAATCGAATTTACACCCCTTTTACTAAGTATCCGGCGATTTGAGGTTCTAATAAGTAGTAAGACGGAGTTCACGCTCACAAAATGGCAGCCGTCTTCAACCAAATTCGAAACACTTAAAAATCATGAAGATTCATTCCATCCTCACCTCACTCGTTCTGGGGTTCGCCTGCGCCTACGCCGAACCATCCATTTCGCCCTCAGCAGAGGAGAAACCACAGGCTGATGAAGCTGCTCCCCAGACGATACCCGCTCCCTCGCCGCCCCGTCCACTCGGGTCTGTGGCAAACCAAGGCCTCGCCTGGCTCGCCAAGACCCAAAACGCCGATGGTGGGTGGGGACAGGGCGGCGGCTGGCGCACCAACACTTCTGGCAAGCAGGGTGGTAGAGTCGAAGGTGACAACGTGGCCGATCCCTCGGACATTGGAAACACCTCCATCGTTCTCCAATGCTTCCTCCGCTCCGGTGCCAAGCTCGAAAATGGCGATTACTCCGCCGTCACCGCTCGCGCCGCTGACTTTCTCCTCCGCGAGATCGCCAAAGCCGATGCCGACAGCCTCCACGTCACCAGCGTGCGCGACACCCAGCTCCAATCGAAAATCGGCCTCTACGTCGATACCTTCCTCGCCGCTCAGATCCTCTCCGACTTGAAAGGTAAATTCCCCGACCCCGCCAACGAAAAGAAGCGTGCCGAACTACTCGACATGGTCGTCGCGAAAATCGCCAAGCACCAGCAGGACGACGGTGCCTTCGCCGGCAACCAAGGCTGGGCAGCTACTCTTTCCCAGGGATTATGCAGCAAAGCTCTCAATTCCGCATGGGCCTCCGGCGCGAAAGTCGATCTCGCCATCCTCGAAAAGGATCACAAACAAAATGCCGAGGGTCTCGACCGCGATACCGGAGTGGTCGCTAAATCAGCAGTGGCTGATGCCGGTGTCGATATCTACCGGTATGCCTCGAAGCTCGGAGGTATGACCCGCTTCCGCCAGAACAACGACGGACGCCGCACCGAACTCAATGCAACCCTAGTCTCCCCGGAAGCGACTGCGGAGGAAAAGGAAGCAGGTAAGAAGGAACTCGCTGAAATCAAACAAGCCGATGCCGACCAGGCCGTCCTGCTCGAACAGGTCGCCGGGAAGGTGAAGGAAAAAGCCTTCGTTGCCGGCTTCGGAAACAATGGTGGCGAGGAATTCATCAGCTTCATGAACATCGGTGAAGCCCTCCATGCCAAAGGCGGCAACGACTGGATTGATTGGGAAAAGCAAATGAACGCAACCGTCGCCAAAGCCCAGAATGAAGACGGCTCCTGGGCCGGCCAACACTGCATCACCGGTCGCACTTTCTGCACCGCCACCGCCCTAATGGTCATCATGAGTGACCGCGCCCCAGTGGAACCCGCCGCGCCCATCGCAGCCAAAGATCAACCTGCCGGAAAATGAACCGAGCCACTTTCCTCCGTCTTCTGCTGCTCGCCCCTTTAGGTGGGCGGCAGGCATCGGCGGCAGCGATATCCAATGATATCTCCCTCGATTACCTGCTCCGCCGGCAATCCGCCGACGGAGCATGGCGCTCGACTACCTATGGGGCTTTCCGCGATGGTCGCGCACTGACTCCTCACGTCTTGCGCTGCCTCTCTCGCTTCGATGATCCCGATCTCGCATCCGCGAAAGAAAAAGCTGTTACCTGGCTCATTGCCCGGAAATC
>CAJQKQ010000115.1 GCA_905478925.1 uncultured Verrucomicrobiales bacterium | reverse complement strand
GCCCCAAACCCCGGCAAGCTGAGCCAGCTTGACCGCCCCGCCCACCTCACAGACCAGATCACGACATCAATAAAACTCAAAATTTACTGGCAACGGTAAGGGAACCACTTCACAGGCCGCGATGGCATATGCCGTGGCGAGCTTCATCTTGTCGGTAATCCGCGGAGCCTTTGCGTCGATGGCTCCCCGGAAGATGCCCGGGAAGGCGAGCACGTTGTTCACCTGATTCGGGAAATCGCTGCGCCCGGTCGCAACCACCGAAGCGCCTCCTGCATGCGCTTCCTCAGGCATGATTTCAGGCGTCGGATTTGCGAGAGCGAAAACGATGGGGTTGGGAGCCATTGTTCGGATGTCATCGGCATTCAGCAGGCCGCCCCGGCTTACGCCTATGAATACGTCCGCGCCTGCCAGGATTTCCTTGAGGCTTCCCGCTTTGTCGGAGGGATTGCTGTATTCCAGGATTGCCTCCTTCACCATACCCAAATCCTTGCGACCCCGGTGCAGAGCGCCCTTGGAATCACAGACGACAACCTCGCCCACCATCGTGCAGGCATCATCATCAAGACCGATACAGCGGAGGATACGAACGATCGCCCTCCCCGCCGCTCCGGCTCCGGAAATCACGATCCGCAGGGTGGAGAAATCCTTGCCCGTGGCCTTGACCGCATTCAGCAGTCCGGCCAGCAGCACGATGGCTGTCCCGTGCTGATCGTCGTGCATTACCGGGATACCGAGATCCTGCAGGCGATCCTCGATCTCGAAACAGCGGGGCGCGCTGATGTCCTCGATGTTGATTCCGGCGAAGCCCGGTGCGATGGCTCGTATCGCCGCGACCACGGCGTCTGGTTCCCGAGCATCGAGACAGATTGGCCACGCATCCACCCCGGCCAAGGCCTTGAACAAGGCACATTTCCCTTCCATCACAGGCATCGCCGCAGCTGGTCCGATATCGCCCAGTCCGAGCACTGCGGAACCGTCGGTGACCACTGCGACCGAGTTGCCCGCACAAGTCAGATTGCCCAACTCTGCAGGGTCGTTGTGAATCGCCATGCAAACCCCGCCGACACCTGGGGTGTAGGCAAGGCTCAGGTCTTCGCTGGTCTCCAGTGGGACTTTTAGGGAAATGCCTATCTTCCCCCGGTTCTGGCGGTGCAGCGCAATGCTTCGGTCGACAACGGTGGTTTCGGGTTTATTCATATAAACCGCATTATCAGAAATCGGAGCAGACCGAAAGGAGTTACGCAGCGCAGTTTTGCGTGCCGCTATCCGAAGCTCCGCCCATACTCGCCATCACATTTTCAATGTGGGTCAGTTTCCGCAGGTCCCCTCCACCCAGCGCTTCATCCAGGTAGCCGCGATATCCGGTGATAACGACACGCCGGAGTGTGTCTGAATGGCGAGACCGAGTCGGTTTTGGAAGGTCACGCACCCGGCTCCCAGAAGCTGGCCTGTGACCACGGGCGGGCAGAACACCCAGGAATCATCTGTTGCGATCTTCTTCTCAGTATCCCAGACCCCGAGGTTTGAGAAAGCACCGATATTTCCCGCAGGGTTGGCGCGGTCCTTGATGAGGAACTTGACCTTGGCCGCGTGACTCAGGAATCTCCCGAGTTCGAGTATCAGATGCTTCGCCCGATGCTCGCCGCTTTCCAGACGTCGGCGGATTTGTTTCTGGATCTGTTCCGCTGAATCGTCCGCTGCGACCAAGGGATTCACGCAGCTCACATGGTTTTCCGTATCGTCCACGTGGTTGATATCGCCCCGCAGGTTTACCGGGATCGTCCAGGGGATTTTCAGTTGGGGTCGCTTGATCTCCGGGCGGATGGCCTGATCTAGGTGTTTGAGCAATAGGCTGTTCACCGTCACACACTCGCGCTGACAGCTCTCGCGGATATCCTTTGTTTCCCTCTCGGTGAACAAATGCCACGCCACCGCCCGGCAAGGTTCCGCCCCAGGTGAACCGGATATTTTCCAATCCCTGCAGTCGGCACATTCGCTGTTCCTACGAGCCCCGCGCCAGAGTCGCCACAAGGGGGCAATCACCCCCCGCGAGGTATTCTTCGTCCCGGGGAGTTCAGGAAGTTTCGCGCCCCGTTCTCGCAAAATCCGGGCAAAACCACCGATTCCATCGCATTCGCTGTGATGTACGAAATACCACTCCACCTCTTCGGCTCCATGTGGAATCCGGCCATAGCGGATTCCCATGAAGTCACCCGCTTCCTCCGAAGCCTGGAACCAGTGGGATGCGATGCTTTGTGTGGGAGTATGGCTCAATGGGGTGAATGGGGCAGGTGAAGAGGAGACGGCTCTCTATGTTTTGGGCTCGGGTGTCCCTTTGCAACATTTTCCCGTATGTGTATATGCTCCAGAGACCGTGAAAATCGAAATGATTTTTTACAGAAGGACGCAAAGTTCGCAAAGGCTCAGGCTGAGCGGGCTGCCAGATTTTTGAAGTGGGCTGACCGAGCCGGATCAGCCCTACTAGGTGAAACACCGGAAAAATCACATTGCTTGCTTGAGGTGCCCCGATGGCTTCAATATGAAATCCATGATTTGGCAGAAGATACGATCCTTGTTTCAGGAGACGGAAAAAGTTCAGGACGTGTTCAAGGAGGAGTGGACGGAGCTGCTGGTGGCGAATGTCCCGCTCTACTCGCGCCTGCCGGATGATCTGAAGCTGCAGTTGCACGAGCGGATCGCCCGGTTCATTTCATCGACCAGGTTCGAAGGCTGCAATGGCTTGGAGTTGACCGAGGGGATGATACTGACCGTCGCCGCCCAGGCGTCCTTGCTGGTTCTGAAGCGGGAAGGGGAGCCGTATCCGGATCTCACGACCGTATACTTGTATCCGACGACATTCAGCTCGGTTCAGAAACGTAGTGACGCGTATGGGATCGTAACGGAAGGGGAGGTGCATAGGCTCGGGGAGTCTTGGGAAACCGGGACAGTGATTCTAGCGTGGGATTCCGTGGAGCAGGGAGCGCGGAATATTTTCGACGCCCGCAATGTCACGTTCCATGAATTCGCCCACCAACTGGATCACGAGGATGGCGACACGGATGGCGCACCGGCGTTGCCGAGTCGCGAGGCCTACCGATCCTGGGCACGAGTTTTCCGACAGAATTACGCGGATTTTTTGGAACAGGTAGGGAAAGGGAAACGCACCCTCATCGATGACTATGGAGCAACCAACCCGGCTGAGTTTTTCGCTGTGGCGACAGAGACATTTTTTGAAAAGCCACGCCAGCTATGCAAGAAAAGGCCTGATCTATACGATGAATTGAAGTCCTACTACGGCGTCGATCCGCAGGAGTGGCTCAGCTAGTGCCCTGAAAATCTTAATCTGACGGATGGGGATTTTGACGGTCTTGAGAAAAAGGCTTCCGATGGTCGCGGAGGTTCAGAAAGCTCGACGCTTTTTTCCAATCGCTGCGTTCCGCGTCGAGTCGTGAATCTCGATTGACTCCCTCCTTGCGCCTTGCTCTTGGAAAAAATCGGCTTCGCCCATCCATCAGATTAAGATTTTCAGGACACTAGATGGGTGGCCTCTTAATCCAGATTTCCGGCCAAGAGGGAGGGCTCCGTGGTGACTCGTGAAATGCGGGATGAGGTGGCGGTGTTTGTCTCGGCGCGGATGACTCTCACAACCTTGGGCTTCGCTTCCTCCACCTGCTGGAGGTGGGCGACGGTTTCCTTCTTTGTTTGGTATGCGCCCCAGAGCAGGTGGATGGTGCAGAGGAGGAAGGCGATAACTGCGCAGCTTTTCACAAGCCCTCATACGGGAGAAGAGGCGCGGTGCGGGCGGGCGGCGGCAACGGGGCGTTTGGGAGTGGTTTTGGGAGTGGTTTTGGGAGTGGTTTTGGGAGTTGTGAAAGCGGGCCGCGGTGGGGTGGCTAGGATGTGGGAAGTTCCCGTGGCGAGCCAGCGCTCTAACTGATCGGCGAGGGCAGAGGCGTTACGGTAGCGGGCATCGAGATCCTCATGGGTGGCATCATCGCAGATGGCGGCAAGCCGTGTATCGGAAACTGTGGGCACTTCTGCGCCGGGCGTTCCCTCGGTGATGCCGGTGAGGAGTTCACGGAGCATCACGCCGATGGCGTAGATATCTGATTTCAGGCTGCCCGTTACTGAGCCGAAGGATACTATCTTCGGTTCGCATTCCGGGTTCAGGAGTATTTTGGCGAGCCTTATATCACCGTGAATGATGCCATTCCCGTGGGTGTGGGCAAGACCGCGGCAGACGGAGAGTGCGATCCGAACCGCTTGCTTGGGATCGATGGCTTTTCCGTGGGCGGAGTTGAAGAGAGATTTTTCGGGGACATACTCCATGACCATGAAGAGCAACCCGTCCACCTCTCCGGAATCGTAGACACGGATGAGATTCGGGTGGGAGAGGCTTGCCATCGCTTTCGCTTCGGCCTGGAAGGAGTTGCGGAGGGAGAGGTCGCTGCCGAGTTCACGGGGAAGGATTTTGATCGCGACATCCCGATCCAGAGCGGGCTGACGAGCCTTGTAGACGGTGCCTGATTCACCTTGGGCAATCAGGTGCTCGAATTCGAACGCAGGAAAAAGCTCTGCGAGATGGCTGATTCCCGGGACTGGGAATGGGACGGGTGACATGGCGGCAAGAGTGGGACGGGTGTGGTGTATTCAATGTAGGTTAATTGCTAACCGGCATTGGATGCATGGTTTTACGTTGTTTCTCGCGAATTCGCTATTACGCGATCGCGTGAGCCACGGATGGCGTGATTCGAGGTGCCTGACGCAGCCCAAGCCATTCAATATAGGTAGGGATGATCCGGCTCGGTCAGCCCTGATCAAAAACGGAAGCGCTGTATCCCCGGAAAGGGAGTGAACCCAAGGCAAGACACCACATTTCCCCCGAGACCTCACTTCCGTGTGGGTGAGGCGGGCTGTCAGATTTTTGAGGTGGGCTGACCGAGCCGGATCAGCCCTACCGGGTGAAACACCGAAAAAATCACACCCGGGGAGGGCACAATTTCCTCGAAACTTCCGGCCATCGCCCGATGATGGCGGCAAGCATGAAAGATTCGACCCAAGACAGCATCGCCCTGCTCATCGATGCAGACAACGCGCCGGCGGCGAAGATTGATTTCATTATCTCGGAGCTTGCCAGCCACGGGGTGGTGAACATCCGGCGTGCTTATGGAAACTGGACGAAGCGCGGACTCAGTAGCTGGATCGATGTTCTCCACGGTCACGCGATCCAGCCGATGCAGTCATTCGATTTGGTGAAGGGCAAGAACGCGACGGACATGTCGCTGCTGATCGATGCGATGGACATCCTCTACACCAAGGACATCCAGACATTCTGCCTGGTTTCCTCCGACAGCGATTTCACTCCACTGATCCAGCGCCTGCGGGCGGACGGGAAGAAGGTGATCGGCTTCGGCAACCAGCGGACGCCCGAGCCTTTTATCGCCAGCTGCACCCATTTCCTCTACCTCGATGACACCAAGGCGATCAAGGGAGCCGGGAAAGTGGAACCGAAAACCGCCACCAGCACGTCCAATCAACTCAAGGGTAACACCAAGCTGATGACCACCCTGCGCTCCGCCGTGAAATCCGCGGCGGACGACGATGGCTGGGCGACGCTCGGTCCCGTCGGTTCGCACATCACCAATCAAGGCCCCTTTGATCACCGCAGCTATGGCTTTAAGAAACTGAGCGACCTCTTCGCCTCCATCGACCTCTTCGAAGTCAGCTCAGAAAAAACCGGCAACCAGACCAACTACCGGGTGAGGCTCAGGAAACCCTGAGCATGGGTTCTGTTCGGGCTGCTTCCATGCATTCCCGGGCTGAAGCCGCCTTGGCGATCCTTTCCGGGGCGGCCACCCCTCCTAGGTGATCATCGGGCTTGCCTTCGTCTTTGGTCCGGAGTCCCGTGTGCTGTCCCATCCCGACGATGCAAGCATCAGGGATTTGGAGGCCAAATCGATCGCCTTGCCGTAATGCTGGCATGATCGGTAATGAATCAAATTTCGCGGGGGACGGAGCTTTCCCCGGAATCCGACGATCATGAGAGGACGTGCCATGTAAATCTTACGTAAATATACGTAAATTCAAGTGATTCGCGCACTTTGTACTTCCCGAACGGGGGGGAGATCATGGAGATTTTAGGTGCCAGCCCTTCCGGTTTACCTTGTTCGCCAGTTTCCATTTTTCGACCACTAATTCCTCACAGATTTTCTATGCCTAATCCATTATCATTCAGCGCGCCCTCTCCGGAGTCGATGAACTCCTTGCTTCCGGGGTTCGAATTCACCGCCGTGGTCTCATCAAACGCGGTAGGCGCGGTGTATTTCGCCAATCAGATTTCCCTTGATCGCCAGGTGGTGATCAAGATCTTTGCGCCCGATCCTGAACGAAAGGGAACGATCAGAAACAAGGCTCGCGCGGTGGCTGGGCTGAATCATTCGAATCTCATCGCCATGCTCGATTCCGGCAGTGTTGAGGGGATGTCGTATCTCGTCATGGAGTTTGTGCCGGGGAAATCTCTGGCGCGTTCGACGAGAGGGAAGTCGGTAGATTTCGAACAGGCCATGGTTCTTATCGACGGGATCTGCGAAGGGTTGGCCTATGCGCACGACAACGGGGTTGTCCACGGCTACTTCAATTCCTCGAACGTTCTTCTGAATCAACAGGCGCAACCCAAGATCGGGAATTTCGGTGTGCCGCACTCGACCCAGGGTGATCCTGTGGCGGATACGGCGCGGCATTTCATTGCGCCGGAAGTGCTCGGAATGTCTGCCGGTGCTACAAAGCAGTCGGACGTCTATTCGGTCGCTGCCGTCTTTTATGAGCTGCTTGCAGGGCGGGAGCATGGTCCCGATGTCCCGCCGCCATCGGAACTCTGCGGATGCAGGCCGGAGGTTGACGCCGTCTTGAAACAGGCCACCGATGCGGATCCCGCAAAGCGGATGGCCGACGTGCGGGCTTTCCAAACGGCGCTGAAGGAGGCTTTGAAAGGACGACAGCTGAAACCGGCTTTGACGCAGAGAGCTTCGGCTGTGGCGAAAGCGTCCAAACGTGCGCCGTCCCGGAAGAAGCCAGCCGAGGTGGCCAAGGTGGGATTCGATTGGAAGTTGGTGCGCAACCTGGTCATTATCGTCGCACTGCTGTGTGTGTGCACTCTGGCGTGGAAGGGCCTGAAAAATGCACGGGCTGGAAGGGAGAAAGAAAACCGTGAAATTCTCGCCAAAGAAGCCGCTACCAAGGAAAAGGACTTGGCCGAAGCGGCGCAGAAAAAGGCGGAAGAACTTGCCGGCCTTCGCAAAACCGACGTTTCTAAAACAGTCATCTCCGATGTGCCGAAACACATCGAGACTCCAGCGGAATCGCTGGAACGCCTGCGCTCTCGGCTGAAATCCGGCGCTCGCTCGGAACTGCCCGTTGGCAGCGTACGCAAGGCGGAATGCGATTATTTCTTCGTTTCCCAGCCGATGACCTGGGCGGATGCCGCCTGGTTCGCCGAGTCCCATGGCGGTCATCTAGCGATCCCTGATCCCGATGCGGACAGCGGGTGGTTATTCGAAGAAATGGCGAAGGATGAGAATTCCTGGATCGGTGCGGCGAGAAGTAGCGAGAATTCTTGGATTTCCGTCAACGGTATCATCTGGAATCCCTCAGCGGAGCCCACCGGAAGTGGTTCATATCTTGCCGTGGGTGAAGGTGGATCGATCCGGGCGGAGAGTTCCGGAACGCTTCGTCCGTTCATTATTCAATGGCACAGCGACGGGTCGAATCCCGGAGCACTCGCCTCACAGTTCGAGGCAACACGCGGTTCCCTCAGTCAGTCGGCTCCGTTGTTCCCACCGGGAACCGCAAGCTTCGGCGACCGTCATTACCTATATGTCTCGCGCCCTAGCAGCTGGCAGCAGGCTGGTGAATTCGCGGAATCCGCCGGGGGACAGCTGTTGGTCGTTTCTGACACTGAAGAGGCAGGCCATCTCCGGGGATTTGCCGGGAAGCTGAAAGCGAAGGACGGGATATGGCTGGGCGGCTCGCTTGATGATAGCCACTGGCGGTGGGTCAGTGGAGAGTCCTGGACGACGGCGGCATGGGCAGACGGTGCCGACGGACGCGCCACGAATTCCGCTCTGATCATCCGCCCCGGCAAGGGCTGGGACGGTCGCGACCGTGAGGATGACGCCTCCGGTTTCATCATCGAGTGGAGCAACGATGCGGAGTCTGCAAAATCTGCGGATCCCAAGGCAGCTGCGCCGGGTGGGGATGCCGCAGGACTCACCGCCCGGGTGAAGGAAGTGATTCTTGCCACGGAGCAGAAACGCAGTGAAGCCCACGTGGCGAACGTCAAGAAAATCAGCTGGGATCTCGATGCCTTTGTCCGGGGACTGAACAAGAGCGGACAGCAGCAATGGCGTCCGGAGGTGGAACGCCTCAAGGCCTGCACGGAGGGCGACCGTTTTCTTCCCGAGCAGGTTCAATCGGAAGAGATCACCATGTCGCCGGAGATGTCAAAGATCGCAAATTACGCTGCGAGAAAACAGGAAGAGATCGACAAGAAGTTCGCCGAGACGGCCAAGGCAATTCGTGATTCATTCATCGAAAAACTGGCGGAGATCCGCGATGCCGCGCAAAAGTCAGGGCAGCTCAAGGTCGCCGAAGATATTGACGAGACGATCGCCGCCGCCGCGGATCTCGGTTCCTGGGTTGGATCCTTCGGTCTGGAACTTCCGCAATAGGCCTTCGAGCCCGAAGGGGATCCGACACCGCCTAGAGCAGGCCAGCGATGACGAGGCTCACGATGGCCATCACATTGATGAGGATGTTCATCGAGGGGCCGGAGGTGTCTTTCAGTGGATCGCCGACGGTGTCGCCGACCACGCAACCGGCGTGGGTTTCGGAGCCCTTGCCGCCGAAATTACCTTCCTCGACGTGCTTCTTGGCATTGTCCCATGCGCCGCCGGCATTGGACATGAAGAGGGCGAGGAACACGCAGCCGAGCAGGGCGCCGATGAGTGTTCCGGCGAGGGTCTTCGCTCCTGCCTGGGCGCCTTCCGGCCCGATCCATTCGAAGCCAAAGCCGACTACTAGCGGCGTGCAGACGGCGAGAAGTGCGGGTCCGATCATGGCGCGGGTCGCGGCCTTGGTGGCGATGTCGATGCAGCGGTTGCTGTCGGGCTCGACGGTTCCTTTGAGTATGCCTGGTTCTTCGCGGAACTGGCGGCGGATCTCCTCGATCATTTGGCCGGCGGCCTTGCCCACGGCATCCATGGTTAGTGATCCGTTGTAGAAAGGGACGGCTCCGCCGATGAGCAGCCCAACGAAGAAGTAGCGGAGCGAGTCCGGCGTTGCGAGATCGAGGCTGATACCGGTTTTCTGGATGAAGGCGGTGATCAGTGCGAGAGCGGCGAGTCCGGCAGCGCCGATGGCGAAACCTTTCCCGATGGCTGCCGTGGTGTTGCCGACGACGTCGAGGCTGTCGGTGATCTTGCGGGTCTCTTCTCCCATTTCGGCCATCTGGGCAATGCCGCCGGCGTTGTCGGCGATCGGCCCGTATGCGTCGATCGCCATAGTGATTCCCACGGTGCCGAGCATGCCGATGGCGGCGAGGCCGACCCCGTAGAGTCCGGCGAATTCATACGAGCAGTAAAGGGTGGCTGCGATGGTCAGCACCGGCAGGACGACCGACTGCAGGCCGACGGAAAGCCCGCAGATGATCAGGGTGGCGACACCGGTCTGCCCCTGCGCGGCGATGTTTCTGATCGGTTTTCCACCGGTGTAATACTCGGTGATGAGGCCGATCAGGACGCCCCCGAGGGAACCACAAAGGACGGCTGCTGCGAGCGTATGACTGAGGTCGAGAAGGCTGGTCAGTCCGAAGGTGGCAGCCACGAACAGCGCCGCAGCCCCGATGGTGCCCGTGCGCAGGGCGAGGGCGGGATTCTTATCGGCGAACAGGTTCACTAGGACGATGCCGAGCACCGAGCATAGGATTCCGACGGTGGTGAGTATGAGTGGAAACTGAAGTAGGATTTCGTCCGATGCCGCCCCGTAGGTGACGGCGGCTGCGCTTGTCGAGGCGGCGATGGCAATCGTTGCAATCTGCGCCCCGCAGTAGGATTCGAAAATGTCCGATCCCATGCCCGCGACATCACCGACATTGTCGCCGACGTTGTCTGCGATCACGCCGGGGTTGCGCGGGTCGTCTTCGGGGATGCCTTCCTCGACCTTGCCGACGAGATCGGTGCCGACATCGGCGGCCTTGGTGAAGATGCCTCCGCCGACACGGTAGAAGAGGGCGACGAGGGAAGCTCCCATGGCAAAGCCTTCGAGGATTTCCGGGAGGTGTTGGTTGCCCGAGTAGATCCAGAAGAGTGAGCCAAGGCCGAGCAGTCCCATGGCTGCGACAGTCAGGCCCATGACGGCTCCGCCGGAAAAGGCGATCTTGAGCGCCTTGGCAGCACCGGTTTCGTTGGCCGCTACGGTGGTGCGGACGTTTGCGAGGGTGGCGGTTTTCATGCCGATGAAGCCGGCAGCGGAGGAGGCGAGGCAGCCCATGAAGAAGGCGATTGATTGCGGGCCGCTGAAGGACTTGTCCTGGAACAGGAACAGGGCGGTTCCAAGAATCACGGAAAACAGGGCGATGAGAATGAACTCACGCTTCATGAAAACCATCGCGCCTTTCTGGATCTTTAGCGAAATTCGCTCGGCAAGGCCACCGCCTGCGCTTTGCTTCTTGATCGAGAAAAACAGGTAGGCGGAAAGGCAAAGGCCAAGGATTCCGGCGAGGGGGGTCAGGTAAGACGGCATGGGTTTGTCGAGATGAAAGGGCGAACCTTGGTAATCCAATCCCGATCAGGCAAATAAAATCCCTCATTCCGAACAAGAATCCGGCGTAGACGGGCTGAGCGCCCGGGCTGTCATTCCTTTTTGAAGAAAACGTTGCCGTATAGCGGGCTGCGGAAAACGTAATGATAGCCGAAAGGCTGCCGATAGATCGCGGGGCCTTCGGCGATCAGGTGGTGGCGTTTCGAATCATCGGTGAAGCTCCAACGATATTCGCTGCCGTGCTGCCAAGTGATCCAGCTCTTCCAGACCGTTTTCGTGCGAGCGTCATGGACGATGACTTGCCCTTCCGTGATGTCGAGGGAGTAGGTCTGGTGCTGCCAGTCAGCGTTTGCACCCGGGTATTTCGACCGGTCGATCACGTAATGGCCTTTGATGTCGGAGCGGGAGGGCTTGGTAGGGCTGGACAGCCAGCCGAAAAACATGACGACAAACGGCAGCGCCAGAAATCCCGCGAAGGTGACCGTCGATCCCTTGGTTCGCCGCATGGCGACGGTGATCCCAAGGGCAACCAAGAACAGGGAGTAGCAACCGAATAGGATGATAATGAACATGACCCGATAGCCCCCGGGGTTTCGCTCCCTCTGGCCTAGGATTTAGAATTTAAAGTTTAGGATTTTACAAAGTGTGCCCCATCCGCAGCCGCTTCGTATCGAGATACTTCTGGTTGTGGACGTTCGCGGGGAGAGAGAGCGGGAGTTGTTCGGTGATCTCCAGTCCGTAGCCCTCGAGACCGACGACCTTCTTCGGGTTGTTAGTGAGGAGTTTGATACGGCGGACGCCGAGGTCGTAGAGGATCTGGGCACCCATGCCGTAATCTCGCAGGTCGGAGGCGAAGCCGAGTTTCTCGTTTGCTTCGATAGTATCGAGCCCTTGCTCCTGGAGTTTGTAGGCGTGGATTTTTGCGGGCAGGCCGATGCCACGGCCTTCCTGGCGGAGGTAAAGTAGAACGCCGCCCTCATCGGAAATACTTTTCATGGCGGCGGCGAGCTGTGCCCCGCAATCGCAGCGCTGAGAGTGGAAGACATCGCCGGTGAGGCATTCGGAATGAACGCGGACAAGGGTCGGTTTCTCCGGATGGATTTCGCCTTTCGTGAGTGCGAGGTGATGGGAATCATCGATGGAGACGGTATAGAGGTGGCAGTCGAAATCGCCGAAGTCCGTGGGCATCAGGATAGTCTGGTCGCGCTTGACGAACTTCTCCGAGCGGCGGCGATATTCGATGAGCTGCGCAATGGTGCAGGCTTTCAGCCCATGCTCCTCCTGATAATCGCCGAGGTCGCCGACGCGGGCCATGTTCCCATCCACGTCCATGATTTCGCAGATGACCCCTGCGGAAGGGAGTCCGGCGAGATTGACGAGGTCGATGGCGGCCTCGGTATGGCCGGCGCGGCGGAGGACACCGCCGGGCATGGCTTGGAGCGGGAAGATGTGGCCGGGTTTCACGAAGGCCTCGGCCTGCGCTGCGGGATCGGCGAGCAGGCAGATGGTCAGTGCCCTGTCGGCGGCGGAAATTCCGGTGGTGATGCCCTTCGCTGCATCCACGGATATCGTGAAGGCGGTTTTCATCCCCTCCAGGTTGCGACGAGTCATTTGCGGGAGATCGAGTTCCTCGGCGCGTTCGTGGGTGATCGGTGCGCAGACAAGACCCCGGCCGTGGACGGCCATGAAGTTGACCATCTCCTTGGTGCAGAGTGAGGCCGCACCGACGAGGTCGGCCTCGTTCTCGCGGGACGGGTCGTCGGCGACGATCACGAGTTTGCCGGCGGCGATATCGGCGATGATCTCGTCGATGGGATGGAAGGTGAGGGAAGACATGATTGGGTAAAAGCTGAAATTCTGCTAGTTAAGGAAAGGGTTTTGCGGGGCTTGTGAAAGGAGGTGGTGGTAGGGTGAAATGCCTTTGAGAAGGTTTTTCCAGAGAGAGACGTCGTGTTCCATGGCGAGCAGTTCGTTGGATGGCTTGAGCGTGATCCAGGTGTTTCGCTTGAGTTCGTTCTCAAGCTGGCCGGGCGACCATGCGGAGTGCCCGATGGTGGCGCGCACGATATGCTCGCCGGCTGAAATTAGGTCGGCGGCGGTCTGTGCGGAGATGCTTGCGCGGTGGACTAGGCTATGCCCATCGACCATGGAGAAACAGGAAAACGTAAGCTCCCCAGCGGACAGCGGGCCGCCGCGGTGGATCGGGAGATTTCGGAGGGGCGCGAAGTCGGGATCGGTTAGGAGTTCCCCGACCGTGGTGCCGGTGGGGTGGTTGATGATCGTGCCATGCGCGCCTTCGGCCGCTGAGTGTTCATCGAGCATGATCACCGAGTGATCGAAGGTGCCGTCCGAAAGTCCCGGCGAGGCAAGCAGCAGTCGCCCGCGCAGGGAAATGGAATTTTCGGAAGTCGATGAATCGTCAGACACGTGGAGAGAATCGCGCCTGAATGCGGAAACATCAAGGACGATGGAGTCAGCCCTGCAGGTAGGCGATTGCCACCGCCTTCGCCGGATGTTCGGTAAGATCTTCGCGGAGAGTCGTCAGCCGTTGGAAAAGCTCCTCGCCAAGCCGGCTTTGCAGCATGGACTCGTAAGATTGTGAGCGGCTTTCCTCACGGATGGAGTTCTGCCACGGTGTCGTGAAAATAAGGTGGAGTTCCTGATGGAAGTTCCCGGCGGTGAGCGCCTCCCACTCGCCCGGATCCAGCCAGATGCCGCCGGTGATCGAGCGCTCGATCCTGAAATCGAGTCCGTGTCCCACCTTGTAGCGGCTCATGATGGTTCCGGTTTCCGGACAGAATTTCACCGTGTCATCGAACTCACCGGTCGGGTTCGCATGCGTCTCATGGTGGCCATGGTCGGTTGCAGGTGGCAGGCTGCGCTGCCAGAGCCAATAGTTTTCTGCCGGGATCCAGTGGCCACCAGTTTCGGGGCAACGGTAGGCTTTCAGACCCTTGGCGAGTGTGACAGGTTCGAGCGGCAGGTGATTCTCCAAAGGACTTCTCATAATCCTACAAAAGCGGATTTTCCAAGAAGTGCAAGTTTGGAAACGTCGCGGCAGAGCCTCAGAAATCTCCTCGGCAACGTTCTTCGGGGAGGACGGGTTTTCCGGTTTCGCCTATGGGATGGGTGTAGAGGTATCTCCAAACATCCTCGTAAAGATACTTCCCCGCCTTGTCCTTGGGCGATGCGCCGCCTGGAGTTGAGGCGCTGTGGGCGCGTTTTTCGTTGCCGCCGACATTGGCGGAGGAAATGAGGCGGCGGGTGTTGCCGTAGGGTGGCTTTGTATCGTCCACATTGACGATGGGGCCGAACTTGTGAAGCCCGAGCAATAGCCAGGAGCGGCAGTAGTGGTGATCGGGCCATCCCTCATCCTCGGTGTGGGTGAATCCGAAGAAGCGCTCCGGTGGCGTCGCGGATTTCATGCCCTGCCACTTCTCCGTCTGGTCGCGCGGGCCGGAGAGCATCACCACACGGGCGACCTTGATATGCTTCGCCAAACGCGCGGAGGTAGTGGAGCCGTGGGATGCGCCGGAGAGGATCACTTTTTCCCAGTCCAGCCCCTTGCCGTCGCGGGAGAGAAACTGCTTCCAGTTCCCCTCTGGATTTTTCCCGTCGAGATATTTCACGAATTGATACGAGCGCTCCATCAGCCCGTCTGGCTGCGGGATGGTCATGAGGCGGGTCTGATCTGTGCCGGTTGCGGCCTCAAGGCGCAGGCCGGAGAAATGGTTGTCGTCGCCCTGCTTGCGGAGCTTGTCCATTTTCCGGAACCACTGGCGCGGGTAGGTTACCTGGATCGCGTGGTGGCCGTAGGAGTTGAGGCGGTCGAAAAGCTGCTGCGGCGGAGCCATCAGCCAGATCACAAGGTAGCCGCTGTCCTTCACCCGAGTGTCAACACTGGCCAGTTGCATGTCGGCTGGCTTGCCTTTGTTTTTGAAAACGTAGCCGATCTCCGGATGCTCTTTGGTAAGCGGGTCGATCTCCGAGGCGCGGCCGGTGGTGATGTATTTCTTCCCCTCCGCGAAAAGCGGCGAAACGAGGGCGAGAATGAGGAGCAGGGCTTTCATGGGATTGGAGACCCGGAGCCTTCTCTAATTCGGCCTGCGTTTCGAGCCGGTGCGCTTCGAAGGGCGGTGGCGCTTCTTCTGTGGGCCGGAGCTTGCAGCGGCTTTCGAGATGGGTTTCTTGGAGCCACGGGTGCCGGATCTGACAGGGGGGCGTCCGGGCTTGCCGACCATCTTCACACCCTCTGTGGTCGGTGGGCCGGCGACGGCGAAATCGACGAAGCGCTTGATCTTGTCAATGGCGATGATGCTGAGCGGGAGTTTCATGCCGAGGGCGAGGCGTTTTCCATCGAAGGATGTCCATGCCTTGTTGTGCATCTCAAAGCGCCATCTGCTGCCGCTGGGAAGGTCTTCGCGTTTTACGACACCACGGACATTCATGTCCGGGATCTCGACCATCAGTCCCATGGGGCGGACGTCGGTGATGACGCCGTCGAAGGTGGTTTCGTCGCCGTGATCCTTGGATTGGTCGGTGGAGGCGATGAGCTCCAAGTATTCGAGGAGCTTGATTTGTTTGGTCTCCGATTCGGCCTCGGAGGAGGTGCGTTCGGTATCGGAAATGTGGCGGGCGATATCGCGGAGATCCGCCTGCGAGGGGGTGCGGTCCGGGCTTTTCGGAGCGTTCTCAAGGAAGGGCTGGAGCGAACGGTGGACGATGAGATCCGCGTATCTCCGGATCGGAGAGGTGAAATGGGTGTAGTCGGTTTTCGCAAGTCCGTAGTGGCCGATGGGATCGGCGGCGTAGGCGGCGCGTTTGAGGGATTTCAGCAGGCCGAGCTTGATTGTGTGTTCCTCCGCCGTGCCTTTCGCGGAATCCAGCAGTGCCTGAATGTGCGAGCGGTTGGTGAGGTCGCCGGGCTTGTAGCCGTGCTCCTTCGCGGTCTCCGCGTAGTCGAACAGGCGGGATGGATCGGGATCTTCGTGGATGCGGTAGATGGATGGCTTCGAGCGCTCGCGCAGGATCTTGGCGACGGATTGGTTGGCGATGAGCATGCATTCCTCGACAAGCTGGTGGGAGGCGGTGTGCTCCACTTTGACGGCCGCGCAGGCGCGGCCGTTCTCATCGAGCTTGATCTTTATTTCGTTCATCTCCAGGTCGAGCGCGCCGTTGGCGAAGCGATTTTTGCGGAGCAGGGAAGCCATTTTCCAAGCTTCCTTGACCGATCCGACGAGTGTGGGGTCGGAGCCTTTCGGGGCACCTTTTCCATCCAGGATGGCCTGCGCCTGCTGGTAGGAAAGCTTTGCCCGTGAGTGGATGACGGCATCGATGAACTTGGTGTTGATGATGTGGCCTTCCTTGGAAATTTCCATCACCGCGCACTTGGTCAGGCGGTCGACATCGGGCTTGAGCGAGCAGATCCCGTTGGAAAGCTCGACCGGGAGCATGGGCAGCACGCGATCCACGAGATAGGTGGAGTTGCCGCGCTCGACGGCTTCCTTGTCCATCGGTGAGCCGGGCTTGATGTAGTGGGAAACGTCGGCGATGTGGACTTCGAGCAGCCATCCGCCGGATTTGGTCTTGGCGATGTAGAGGGCGTCGTCGTGGTCTTTCGCATCGGCGGGGTCGATGGTGATGACGAGCTTTTTGCGGTGATCCTTGCGGCGGGCGATTTCCTTTTCATCCGGGAGATCGGGCACTGCGCGGGCTTCGAGCAGGACGTTCTCGGGAAAGGAGGTGCGCAGGCCGTAGCGGGCGATAGTGGAGAGGATGTCGACTCCCGCGTCGCCGGGCCAGCCGAGGACTTCGATGATGTGGCCGATCGGATCCGATGAGGGATTATCCCAGCTTTCAAGATCCGCGACCACCGTCTGTCCCGGCTCGGCAGTGGTGTCTCCGATGATATTGATGCGGCCGCCCTCAAGGGCTTTGTCATCGGTTTCCACCCAAGCGAATTTTTTTTTCTTCCGGTAGACCCCGACGATACGTCCGGAGCGGCGGGAGATAACTTCGATGACCTTGCCGCGGATTTCTTCTTCTGCCGGGCCACGGCGGTCTGTGCGGATGCTGGGTGGCTGGGCGGTGATACGGACCGAATCGCCGTCGAGGGCGGTTTCAGTTTTGTCGCGGGGGATGAAAATGCGGGAGTGAACGGTGAAGTCGATGCCCGTGGCCTCGTTTTCCGGATCGCCGATGATCGGGTAGAAGAAGGCGTGACCGTTCGGCAGGAATTTGATCGATCCCGTGAGCGAGCCTTTCGGGGCGGACTTCGAAGTTGCGGCCTTGGCTGGCGCGGCGGCGGGTTTCTTGTCCTCCTTCGGCTTCGGCAGGGAGTAGAGTTTTTTGGAGCCGCAGACGATGAGCTTTTCCTCCTCGAGGTCGCTGAGCACGCCGCCGAGCTCGCCCTTGCGGTTGCCGGGGATATCGAGCTGCTTGGCGATCTGGGTTTTGGAGAATGTTTGCTCCGGGTTCTGCCGGAGGAGGTCGAGGATGGATTCGCGCATTTGGAAAGCTTTTGGGAAAAGGTATATAGGCGGATTTTCGGGAAGTGTCCCTTTCTCCGCTTGGAAAGCTGACAGGCTAGTGGGATTTCCAGCCGTGGCAAGGGTCTGTTGAAGGGGGTGCCCCATGGAGCGGCGCTCTCTGAGCGCTGGATAAGGGTAGGGGGGATTGCTCAGTACGTGCAGGCGCTCGGAGAGATGCCTCTCCGGAAGTGTCTAAGGGGGCTCATTCCCTGTTGCCGCAGACCAGGGCTTGCGGCTCAGAGGCAGGTACGCTCGAACAGTTCCGCGAGGGGGAGCTGGAGGCAGATGTAGAAGTCGCCGAACTCGGCGTAGCGGGCGGAGACTTCGTCGAAGCGCATTTCGTAGATGATGGCCTTGATGTCCTCGGTGGTTTTGGAGAGGAGGGTGACGCCCCACTCTTGTTCGTCGAGGCCGGTTGAGCCGGTGATGAGCTGGAGGATGCGGCCGGAGTAGGTGCGGCCGACGCGGGCATGACCCATCATGAGTTCGCGGCGGGCTTCATAGTCCAGGGAATACCAGTTGTCGCTGCCGCTGCGGCGCTTCGACATCGGGTAGAAGCAGACGACGGGCCAATCGGGGAGCTGGGGATAGATGCGGTAGGAACGGTAGTGCTCCATGCGCTTGTCGAACTCGACGAGCTTTTCCTCGAACTCCGGAGTGTCCGGTGTGAGCTTTTCCTCGGCGACGAGTGTCTCGGCGATGTATTGCTCACGGGTGGTGGTGTATTCGGACGGCTCGGTGAGGGAGAAGTAGGAATACGAGGGCGTGAGGATCTCCGGGCCGAGGGAGAGGGTGAGCTGTTTCTCGAAGGAATTCGCGACATGCAGGTCCGGGGTGAGGAGCATGAAGCCGATGTCCGCCTTGGGCGAGACGATGGAGAAGGTGAGGAGCTGGGTGTCCGGGGTGGCGCGGATTTCCTGGACGAGCTCGGTGAGGCGGACTTTTGCGGAGCGCTGCTCTTCCTCGGTAAAGAGGGACCACTGCGAGTGATCGATGTGGTAGAAGAGGTGGAGTACGTGCCAGCCTTCGGCGGGGATGAGTGGGGTCATGGTGATGGGTGGAATGTGTTTAGCGGCGGTCAGTGGAGATTTGTGTCTCGAGGATCTTGCTGAAATCCTTGCGGTCGGCGTTGCGGCTCGGACCCTCGAATACTTGGACGGTCCATGGCTCGCTTTCGCCGGTGCGATAGGCGGCGTGCATGCCCATCTCATCGAATCCGGCGGTGGCGGGCAGTGCCAGTTCTGTGAGGCCGCTGATCTCCCTAGTAATCCCATCGCCGATGACGATATCGTTCTGATCGCGGAAAAAAACGCGGATTGCGCAGGGTTTGCTATGCAGGCTGAGTTTTAGAACGGGAATGAGTGCGGTGCCGCGGCGGACTACGTCGCTGTTTTTGCCGGAGGTGATGGGTGCCCGCCAATAGGTGCTGGCCGCTCGGATCTCAACGAGCTTGCCGTTGACCGGGTAGTCGATTTTCTCCGAGATCGGGGAGCGGGTGGGGACGCGGTTGGAGAAGTGGATGATGGCAAAGGTCGCAGCGAGGGCGAGGACTGCGAAGAGGGCGGAGATGGCGATCTTTTCGATCTTCGTCAGAAAACTCGGGATGGGCGCTTTTTCCGCAGGGCTTGCGTCCGAGTCGGGGGCGGTCGTGTCGTTGTCTTTGCGGTCTGTGGAAGGCTCGGCTTTCGTTTCGGGTTCGGCGTTCGTTTCGGTGTCGAGTGTTGGGCTGTTCTTTTTCGCTGCCGATTTTTGAGTGGGGGTCTGCGAACCCTTGTATTTCTTGGTTGGCTTCGGCTCTGCGGCAGCCGTTTCCATCGGTGCCACAGCGGGGACGTCGATCTTGCGTTCGGTCGGTTTTTTCGATTTGAGATTGGATTCGCTGGTGCGGCGGGAGGGCAGGGCTCCGGCATCCCCGGTTCCTGACTCCGCATGGGGAGCGATATCAGAATCATCGGAATCCAAGTCCCATAGATCTGTTTCGGTGATTTCCGAGGAAGGTTTCGCAAGCTTCGGAATACTTTTCTCCGGGGTTTTGTCAGGTTGCTTCGGATCTTTGCTCATGGCAGGGGTGAACGGGTGTTTTAGAACCACACGGCGGGTTTGGCGAGAGAAGAAAATTGGCGGTTTCGGCAGGGCTCCGACACTCGGGATGGCAAAGATTATTAAACCACAATCGAAGCGCAGCGGAACCGGAACGAAGTGGAGATAGCCGGAGGCAAATGGACGGACTGGAAAATTTAATCTCTCCGTCAAATTTCACAAATGAAGACTCACGAAAGTGACTGAAAACTGGTCATTACTAGAGAAAACCTCATTCGAATCGAAACGTTCCGACTCTACTCTCTCATATCTGTGTTTTTATGCCCTTGGGGTGCATCCGTGAGATTTGAGGAAAGGATAGTTCTGAGTGAGTTCCTCTATGTCCGCTTCACTCCCATTGTGGTCAAAAGCTCTTCAAAATTGCGGTTTCCCCCTTGTGTAGGAGCCCTGGCGGTTTCGGGGTTGTCAGGGGAATTGGAAAGACGGCAGGCCGTGAAACGATTCGGTCTTGTTTGCGGCTACCGGGACGGACAGCATGGTTGCGCCCGCTGGGCGTAACTAATATGGGAAGATTGTTTGGAACGGATGGGATACGGGGGCGCGCCGGGCAGCACCCGGTGACGCGTGCGATGGCGGAGCGGCTAGGGCAGGCGGTTGTGGAGATTTCCCATGGGAATGGGGTTTTAAATACAGTGCTGATCGGTAGGGATAGCCGGGAATCCGGAGAAGAGCTTGAGCAGGGATTGGTGGACGGGTTGGTGGCTTCCGGGGCTCATGCCGTCAGGCTCGGGGTGGTGCCGACCCCGGCAGTTGCCTATTTGGTAAAGGAACTCGGAGCGAGCGCGGCGGTGATGCTGACCGCCTCTCACAATCCCTTTGAGGACAACGGGATGAAGGTTTTCGGTGGAGATGGATTCAAGCTGCCTGCCGCGGTGGAGGCAAACCTGGAGGAGTTGCTGATTTCGGGGGAATATCGGAAGAAACCTTCGGGAGGCGGGAAGGTGGAGGATTGCCCGAGGGCGGTTGACCGCTATGTGGAAAGCCTGAAGGCAGCCATCGGAGGAATGGATCTGGGTGGAATGAAGGTTGTGCTCGACGCAGGAAACGGCTCGGGCTTTGAGGTCGGACCGAGGGTTTTCCGTGAGCTTGGCGCGGAGGTGATCGAAATCGGGGTGGAGCCCAATGGCAGGAACATTAACGACGGCTGCGGTTCGCTCTATGGTGAGGTGGCGGGGCGGGCGGTACTTGCCCACGGTGCTGATCTCGGGATTTCGCTCGATGGCGATGCGGATCGGCTGACCCTGACCGGGGTGGACGGTCAAGTGGTCAGCGGGGATCGTGTATTGGCGGTTTGTGCGCTGGCTTTGAAGCGGGAGGGGAAGCTGCGCGGCGATGCGATGGTGGCGACGGTGATGAGCAATCTGGGGCTCGACGAGGCGATGCGTGCGAACGGGATTTCGGTGATTCGGGTGGGTGTGGGCGACAAGCAAGTGCTTGAGCGTATGCATACGGAGGGGCTTTGCTTCGGTGGGGAAAACTCCGGGCACCTGATTTTTTCCGACCACTCGACGACTGGGGACGGGATCATGAGCGCATTGCAGATCTGCCGGATGATGAAGGGCAGCGGCAGGACGCTTGCGGAGTTGGCGGGTGTGATGCGGGAGTATCCGAGTACGCTGCTGAACCTGCCGGTGCGGGAAAAGCCGCCTTTGGAAGAGTTGCCGGGGCTTCAGGCGATGATTGCGGAAGCGGAGAGTGCTTTTGGCAACGGGGGACGGCAGTTGATCCGGTATTCGGGGACGGAGAACAAGATCCGGGTGCTGGTGGAGCACAAGGACGCGGCGGAGGTCGATTCATGGATCAGAAAATTCAGCGAAGTAATTAAGAAGGAGATAGGATGAGTGAAAAAGATCAGGACGGATGGCCGCTGACTCTGACGCGGAGCATGGCGGAATTCCCGGTTGCGAACGTGCCGCTCAAGGAATGGGACGCGCCGCTGGGATCGGAGCTTGCGAAGAGGATCGCGGGCTGCCGCTTTCCGTGGGATCTGCTAGCGATCAACGAACTCATCGTCGGCTCACTGGCTGAGAATGAGATCGCGGGGGATGTTCATGCCTCGGCGGTCATCGAAGGGGTGGTTCGGCTTGGAAAGGGATCGCGGATTTTGCCTGGGGTTTTCATCGAGGGAAACGTCGTGATCGGAGAGAATTGCAAGATAGGGCCAAACTGCTATGTGCGCGGCAACACGAGCATCGGGAACGGTTGCCATATCGGTCAGTCGGTGGAGATCAAGAACTGCATCATTCTCGCCGGAACGAATGTCGGACACCTTTCCTACGTCGGTGATTCGATACTCGGGGAGAGTGTGAACTTTGGCGCGGGGACGATCGTTTCAAACTTTCGTCATGACGGAGGCAACCACCGTTCGCTGGTGGATGGCGGGCTTGTCGACACGGGGCGAAGGAAATTTGGCACCATCGTCGGTGACGGAGTGCACACCGGGATAGGGACTTTGGTCTATCCTGGTAGGAAGATCTGGCCCAACATGAGCACCCGCCCCGGTGAGGTGGTGGAGCGGGACATTCGTCCTTGAGAATAATTTAGGAAAAAATATATGTGTGGAATTGTAGGATATATCGGAAAGGTAAATGCGGCTTCAGTGCTGATTGGCGGGCTGAAACGGCTGGAATACCGGGGCTATGACTCGGCTGGGATAGCTCTGCTAGACGGGGATCGGGTGACCGTTTCGAAGGCGTCCGGCAAGGTTGCAAACCTCAGCGAGAGGGCGCATAGCAACTGGAGCCCAGAGCTTTTCCAAAAGGCCACCATCGGCATTGCCCACACCCGCTGGGCCACTCATGGCCCGCCGACCGAGGTGAACGCGCACCCGCATCTCGACGGCTCGGGCGGCATCGCCCTGGTTCACAACGGGATCATCGAGAACTACCGATCTCTTCGCGCAAGGCTGGAGGCCAAAGGGGATGTGTTTCTTTCCGAAACGGATACGGAAGTCCTCGCCCATCTGATCGGTGACTGCGACAAGGGCGACCTTTTTCAGGCGGTGTGCGATGCCTTGCACCAAGTGGTGGGGACGTTTGGAATCGCAGTGATCTCGTCACGCGAACCGGATCGAATCATCACCGCAAGGAGGGGGAGCCCCATCGTGATCGGTGTTGGAGATGGCGAGACGATCATTGCCTCGGACGCCTCGGCGATCGTAGCCCACACCCAGCGGGTGATCTATCTCGACGACAACGACATTGCGATCGTCACGGCGGACGCGGTGGACATCCGTGACCTGGACAATGTTCCTGTCACTCGTGAGATCGCGGAACTGGAGCAAGATGCTGCGGCGACAGAGAAAGGTGGGTTTGATCATTTCATGCTCAAGGAGATCCATGAGCAGCCCGATTCGCTGGCAAATGCGATACGGGGGAGACTGGATCTCCAATTGGGTTCTTCCGTGCTTGCCGGCATGGGTAGCTCGCAGCGAGAGTTGGCAGAGCTTTCCCGTGTGGTAATGGTCGGTTGCGGGACATCGCTGCATGCGGCGATGGTCGGTCAATATGCTTTTGAGGATCTCGCCGACATCCATGCCGGGGTGCAGCAGGCGGCGGAGTTCCGCTACCGCAACCCCATCCTCGGTAGCCGCGATTTCGTCATCGCAATTTCCCAATCCGGCGAAACGGCGGATACGCTGGCGGCGGTGAAGGAAGCCAAGCAGAAGGGAGCCTTCGTGATGAGCCTTGTGAATGTGGTAGGCTCCACCATCGCGCGGGAAACGGGGAGGGGAGTGTATCTCCATGCCGGGCCGGAAATTTCCGTGGCATCGACGAAAGCCTTCACCTGCCAAGTGAGCGTGCTTCTGATGATGGCGCTCAGGCTGGGCCGGGGCAGGCGTTACTCACGCGATGAGGGACTGAAACTCGCCCGGGAAATCCAATCCATCCCGAGCCTCGTCCAACAGGTGATCGACAAGGGCGAAATGATCGCGGAGATCGCCGCGAAGTATCTGGATAACGAGCATGCGTTCTTTATTGGGCGCGGCCCAATGTATCCGGTAGCGCTGGAGGGTGCCCTGAAACTCAAGGAGATTTCCTATATCCATGCGGAGGGCTACCATGCCGCCGAGTTGAAGCACGGGCCGATCGCGCTGCTGCAGGAGGGGACGCCGGTGATCGCCGTCGCCTGCGAGGGGCCGGCCAAGGACAAGACCCTGGGTAACGTCGAGGAATGCCGTGCCCGTGGCGCCCGTATCCTCGGGATTGTTACCGAGGGTGACCATGAGGCGGAGGATGTGATGGACGATTTCATTTCTGTGCCCCGGGCTCACCCACTGGTGGCAACGATCCCAGCTGTGGTTGCGCTGCAAATTTTCTCCTACCACGTTGCCCGGCTGCGGGGCTGCGAAATCGACCAGCCGAGGAATTTGGCAAAGAGCGTCACCGTGGAGTGAATGCTTGCGCCTGTTCCCGGGAAATCATCGCTCGTTTTCGCAATTGCCCCCAGCGATAACCTCCGGAAACACCGGTTTCCCGTATCACTCGGTGGCACGGGATTAGGTAGGAAATTCGGTTTCTGCCAACTGCGTTGCCGACGGCGCGAGAGGATTTTTCGCGGCCGATGCCCTTCGCCAGGCGACCGTAGGTGGAGAGTGAGGCATCGGGGATACCCAGCAGGGCTTTCCAGACGAGCAGCTGGAAGGGGGTTCCTTTTACGTGGAGATGGAGCGGGGACTGCGGAGGCGATGCTTCGGTTCTGAAAATTTCGCCTACCAGCCTGCGGACGAGAATGTCATCGCGGACAAGATCCGCACACGGCCAGTCGGCTTGCAACGCATCGATGGAGTCGGCTTCATCCACGTCGAAAAAGGAAAGATGGGTGATCCCACGGGCACTGTTGGCGATGAAAATATTTCCGAACGGGCTTTCGGAAAGCCCCCAGCGGATCTCAATTCCTTTGCCGTTGGCTTTGATTTCACCGGGGGTCGCCGCGTGGATTGAGACACAGAGATCGTGCAGTCGGGATGGCCCGGATAAGCCGGAATCCAATGATGCGCCGAGCACGCTTTCGCCGCGTTTGAGGAGCAAGCTAGCGTGATCCATCGTAAGGGCGCGGACGAAATCCTTGGGAGTGACGCCCGCCCATTTTACGAACATGCGGTGGAAGTGCGCCTCGCTGAGCCCGGCAACAGCCGCGAGTTCACTGAGAGTTGGCTGTTGTGCAAAATCCGCGTCGATATGGCGGATGACCTTGGCAATCCTTTCGTAATCACTCACGGCGTCAGTATGGCCGGGATGGCGGCGGATTGCCCACCCGATTCCTGCTTTTTCAGATGTAGCGCGTCAGGGACTCGACCGTGGCCTTATCCAATTTCCCGGAGAGGGCGATGGTGAGGCTGACCATCGCGAGGTAGTCGTCGATATCGATGATCGCGTTGTGGGAATGGATGTAGCGTGCGGGGGTGCCGAGTACGACACAGGGAATACCCTGGTTCGCCTGGTGGAGCGATCCGGCGTCGGTTCCGCCACTGCGACGCACCGTGACCTGATAGGGGATGTTGGCCTTTTGCGCCGTTTCGATGGCGAGTTCCGCGAGGCGCGGGTTTCCGATCGCGCTTGGATCGTAGAGCCGGATCTGGACGCCGCCGCCAAGTTTTCCCTGGCTGTCGTGGATGTTGAAACCTGGCGTGTCATCGGCAGGCGGGCCTTCGAGGACGATCGCGACATCCGGTTTGACGAAGCTCGCTAGGGTCTTCGCGCCGCGCAGGCCGACTTCTTCCTGCACGCTTCCTGCGAAGACGAGTTCGTTCGGATGGTCGGTGTCGCTGAGTTCCAGGGCGGACTGGATCACCGCCGCCATGCCGACGCGGTTGTCAAAAGCCTTGGCCATGTAGAGATCCGCCTTGTGGAGGGCTGTGAACTGAGAGAGCGGCGCGATCGGATCGCCGAGAGAGATCCCGAAATCGTCGCTGATCTCGCGTCTCGATGCTGCACCGACATCGATGAACATGGCCTCGACAGCGACGGGGTTGTTGCGCTGGCCGGGTGGCAGGAAATGGGGCGGCTTGCTGCCGATGACACCGGTGATTTTCTCGCCGCTGCGGGTGCGGATCTGAACCCGCTGACCCAGCATTACCTGCGTCCACCAACCGCCTATCGTCACGAACTGGATGAATCCGTCGAGGGTGATGTTCTGCACCATGAACCCGACCTCGTCCATGTGGCCTGCGACCATTACCCGCGGCCCTTCGTTATGGTGGGCGCAGATCACCGAGCCGTTCTTATCCGTGGCCAGGGGCCCGACATCGGAGAGTTCGTCGATGAAGATCGCCCGTACCTCGTCTTCGTGACCGGAAATGGAATGGGCTTCGGTGAGTTCCTGGAGAAGGGAGAGTGCTTTGGCTCGCATGTGTTTGAAGCATGACAAGATCGTGAGATTGATAAATGCCAAACTTGTCTTCTGTAAGGACTTTCCTTCCAGCGAGCGTAGCAGCATCTCACACGTATGAAAAATTTCCCAAGCGTAGGCGACGAGAGACTCTCATGGATTTCGGAAACGCGATCGAGGACTCGGAGGGCGAGGACGGTAAGTTGACCCTCTCTGCGTCACTCGCGGTGGGAAAGAAATCGATGTCGTGATCCAGCTGGAAGCTATCGGCAGTCATCTTCCTGCTCATCGGGACCTCTGTAAATTGAAGTGCCGTTCGGTCGCTTTATTCGGAGTTGTTTGCCGATGGCAAGGAATGCAATTCGCCGGCAAATGTTGATCCGCGAGGACTGACCTGAATGGCTTGCTATTGCTCTATTGGATAAACATCATTGCAGAAAGATGATAAGTGCCCTGTTCGAACTGCGGATCACGCCGCAGGGTGTTTTGACTCCCGTGCCCTCAGGGGATGCGGACGACCGGGGCTTGGCGGGGCGCTTTTCCGAAGATGAGTCAGCCGGTCTTGTCGCTTTAGCGGCTCGCGGAGAAAGGTCTGGGAATCCGAATGCGGCATTTGTGGTATAGTTCTAACCGATCCATCGAATTCGTGAAGGCAAAAAACCTCATGGCCGTTTTTGGGTAATGGAGAGACGTTGGTGGAGCCGAGCTGGCGGAACCAATGTCCCGATCATCGGGGTCTCATCGGAGTCAGTTCATCGCAAGGTAACATTTTCCGCAAGTTTTCTCCAGATTCCTTGGGTTTTTCAGAAGTCATAAGGGCCGCAGGGACGGTGATTTGCAGGGGGGGGATTCGTTTGGGGTGGGCGGCAGGATTCCTCACTAACTGCCTGGCGCAGGATGCGCGAGCTACTTGGTTTCGCCCCGAGACGGGGCTTGCACGGCCTGCTGCGAGACGCGGCAGCTACTTTAATCCGCCTGACCGCCTGTTCCCAGAAGGCTTGGTTGGGCGGGGGAGTTTTGGCGAATTTCCACGCTCTGAGCGTGTTTTGGTTCCATTGCCATTGTACTTTTCGGGATTGTTCCACGCGGATGGGTGGGATTTTTTGAGGTATGACGTAACCACCATGTCTTGTGTCTCCCTTGTGTCGGAGCTCTAGTGCCATCGATAAGCGCACCACGAGGTGGATTCTAAGTAGCCATATCCCTCGATCTCCGCTGCGCTCCGGCTGGCGGTGAGAGACGCGCCGCTGCGTGGATCGTGTTGCGTTCCGTCCGATTTGGCGGCAGGTTCGAGGTATGAGATTTCTGGCTGTTCTTGTAAGCTTCGTCTGTGTCTGCACGGCACGGTCGTTCGAACTCCCTGCGGGTTCGAGCCAATGCTTGGTCGGAGTGGCTGACGGCTGGAACAGCTCGCATGTGACATTGTCATACTACGAGAAACGCGGTGGAAATTGGCAGCGGGTCGGTGGTGAGTGGAAAGGCAGGCTGGGGAGCAAGGGGCTGGTCTGGGGCAGGGGACTTCACCCGAACCCAGGTGGCGGGAAGTCGAAAAAGGAGGGAGACGGGCGCTCGCCGGCCGGGGTTTTTGATCTCGGAGGTGTCTGGGGCGCGAACAAGGGTGTGAAGAAGCACCCGAAAACCTTCTACCATCGGGTTACGTCCCGCGATCTCTGGGTCGAGGACTCGGAATCAAAATATTACAACCAGTTCCTGACGCTGGATCACGAACCCAAGACCAAATGGGAAAAGAAAGCGCAGATGAAGCAGGATGACTATCCGCAGTCGCTGAAAATGTTCATCGCCCACAATGCTTTTCCGAACATTGTCGCCGGCGGTGGCTCCTCGATCTTTTTCCATATTTGGCGGAGAGGTGGGGCTGCGGCGACCGCCGGATGCACGACGATGGTCGAGGAGAAATTGCGTTGGTTGATTGCAACAGTTGACCCGGGCCGCCGCCCGCTTTACGTCCTATTGCCACGGGAAGAGTATAAAAAGCTCAAGCCCGAATGGAAACTGCCATGACTACCCCCGCCCAGCCTCCCGCCAACGCCACCACCTTACCTGACTCGAAGGGACACTTCGGACAATTCGGAGGGATGTTCGTCCCCGAAACGCTGATGACGCCTTTGCAGGATCTTGCGAAGGCCTACGAGGACGCCAAGGCCGATCCCGCTTTCCAGGCGGAGCTCGATGACCTGCTGAAAAATTATGTCGGCCGGCCTACGCCGCTGTATTTTGCCGATCGCTGGACGGAGAAGCTCGGCGGTGCGAAGATTTACCTCAAGCGCGAGGATCTGCTGCATACCGGCGCGCATAAGATCAACAACGCGCTTGGCCAGATCCTTTTGGCAAAGCGGCTTGGAAAGACCCGCATCATTGCGGAAACGGGAGCCGGTCAGCACGGCGTCGCCACCGCCACGGTTTGCGCCCGCTTCGGGATGGAGTGTGTGGTTTACATGGGCAAGGTCGACATGGAGCGGCAGGCACTGAATGTTGCCCGTATGCGCCTGATGGGTGCGGAGGTTCGTGCGGTTACTGCCGGGCAGGCGACCCTTAAAGAGGCTGTTAACGAGGCGATGCGCGACTGGGTCGCCAGCGTAGAGAGCACCCACTACATCATCGGATCCGCTCTTGGCTCGCATCCTTTCCCGATGATCGTCCGTGATTTTCACCGAGTGATCGGGCTGGAGGCACGCGAGCAAATTCTCGAACGCGAAGGTCGCCTGCCGGATCTTCTTATCGCCTGTGTCGGCGGTGGATCGAACGCGATCGGTTTGTTTCACCCATTTTTAGGTGACGAAAATGTCCGCATGGTCGGGGTCGAAGCCGGAGGCGACGGGATCATTCCCGAGCGTCACGCCGCCCGCTTCCAGGGCGGAAAACTCGGCGTCCTGCAGGGCACGAAGACCTGGTTGCTTGCCAACGACGACGGCCAGATCGAGTTGACCCATTCCGTTTCCGCCGGACTCGACTACGCAGCGATCGGCCCGGAGCATGCATTTCTGCAGGAGGCGGGACGGGTGGAATACACCTACGCGACGGATGATGAGGCACTGGCGGCGTTCAAGGAACTTGCGCACACCGAGGGGATCATCCCCGCCCTCGAGAGCGCGCACGCCATCGCATATGTCTCGAAAGTGGCGTCTTCGCTCCCGAAATCGGAGATCATCATTGTGAATCTTTCGGGTCGCGGCGACAAGGATGTGGAGCAGGC
This sequence comes from uncultured Verrucomicrobiales bacterium, assembly GCA_905478925.1. GTDB lineage: Bacteria > Verrucomicrobiota > Verrucomicrobiia > Verrucomicrobiales > Akkermansiaceae > Luteolibacter. The sequence continues at coordinate 1,275 of CAJQKQ010000115.1, read as the reverse complement.
GGCAAGGTTTCTGCTGGAATAATGGCCGAAAGAGTGTCTCGTAGTGGCAGTCATGAAACGCCCTATCCTTTTCCTCGCTGCAGCCGTCCTGTTCGCCGCAACCGTATCCTGCACTGCCCAGAAGACCGACAGGGCGGCGCAGAAGGAGGCGCAGAAAAAGGATCCGATTGAGGTGCCGGTGAAAGACGGGTTGGCGCGGGCTTATTTTGCGAGCGGCTGCTTTTGGTGTGTCGAGGCGGTCTACGAGAGCGTGAAGGGAGTGAAGGAATCGCATTCAGGCTACGCGGGCGGGCACACAGAGAATCCGACCTATGAGTCCAGCAACACGGGAAGGACGGGGCATGCGGAAGCGGTGGAGATTATTTATGATCCCAAGGCCGTGAGTTTCGCGACCTTGGTGGATGTCTACTTCGGTTCCCAGAATATCACCCAGGTGAACGGCCAGGGGCCGGACAACGGCTCGCAATACCGATCTATCATTTTCTATCAGAACGCGGAGCAGAAGAAGGTCATCGATGAGAAGATCGCCGCGATGAACAAGAAACTCGCTCCCAAGGAGGTTGCTGCCGAAATTCTGCCGTTCGAGAAATTCTGGATGGGGGAGGGCTACCATCAGGACTATGAGCGGAACAATCCGAGCAATCCATACGTCCTCAATGTGTCGGTTCCGCGGCTTAAGAAATTTCAGGCGAAATTCCCGGAGTTGCTGAAGGATGGTGAGGGGCACTGAGGGGGGGGAAGAGGGAACACAAGTGGCACAAGTGGACTTTGGTTCCGGCTTTTTTGGATGAGAGGAGTTTGAACTCCGGTGGGGGGTGGTGTTGTGTGGTCTGATTTCGCATCATTTTGAGATCGGCAGTTTGAATTGAATTTTTTACCGCAGAGTCGCAAAGGTCGCTGAGGGACGCAGAGCTGGGCTTGTGCTTGGGAGTAGAGGTCTGAAAACGGCAAAGGCTTCCATGTCGTAGGGTGTGATTTTTATCGGTGTTTCTCACACGGAACTGAGATCCCGGGGGGTGATGCCGTGTCTTGCCGTGGGTTCACTCCCTTTCCGGAGATGCGGCGCTTGCGTTTTTGATCAGGGCCGACCGAGCCGGATCAGCCCTACCATGATTGAATGGCTTGTTGCTTTGCTGCTCTGCGGCTTGGCGCGAGATTTTTCTATACGAATGCGATGCGAACCGATTTCCAGGGGAGGACTCGCGCAAAGCCGCAAAGGCGCAAAGGCTTGGACGATGTTTGAATACGGTAGGGCTGATCCGGCTCGGTCAGCCC
>CAJQKQ010000114.1 GCA_905478925.1 uncultured Verrucomicrobiales bacterium | reverse complement strand
CGCTCATCCGGGGTCAGCTTGATATGATGCTTTTTGTTTGGCATCACCTAACGAAACCGTAATTTGTAAAAGTACAAGTCAAAAAACCGAAAAAGAGCGACGATTTAGATCTGTCTATGCACTAGCATCAGGCCGCACAATCGGTGCAGGTAGGATGAGTATCAAAGAGTCAGCGCTGATGTTTATCGCCTTGGGGGCGACTTTCCTGATCGCGCTCGCGGCGAATGCGATCGGCAGGCGAACGCGACTCCCCCGCGTGACGCTCCTGATCATCCTCGGTTTTCTCATCGGGCCGGAGGTTTTCGATCTCCTTCCAGCGAGCCGCGAGACGATGTTTTCACTTGCGGCAAATATCGCACTGACAATGGTGGGCTTCCTCCTCGGGGAGAAGCTCGGACATGCCGGTCGTCCGGGCTTCATGCCGCGACAAGTCCTCACCATTTCGATCGTGGCGGTGCTGGTGACCGCGGCGGTGGTTTTCGCCGGGCTTGCCCTCATCGGGAGCGGGGTGGCGGCGGCCATTCTCCTTGCCGGCATTGCGACCGCGACCGCGCCAGCCTCGACCATCGACGTCGTCCAGGAGACAAAATCGAAATCGCCGTTCAGCCAACTCCTTCTCTCCATCGTGGCGCTGGACGATGCCTGGGGCTTACTGTTGTTCAGCTTTGCCTTGGCGGGGGCGGAGATCCTGCTGGGACAAGGGAGCGGAGCGGCGGCCTCGCTCGCCACGGCAGGACGTGAACTCGGTGGCGCACTCGTCCTCGGTGCCCTTCTGGGAGTCCCCATGGCCTACCTCACGGGACGGATCTCAAAAGGCGAACCGACCATGCTTGAGGCCATCGGATTCGTCTTCTTGGCCTGCGGGCTCGCGCTTTTCTGGCAGGTGTCCTTCATCCTTACCGCGATGATGATGGGAGCGTTGGTCTCGCGGCTTGCGCAGCACCACGAGAGACCATTTCATGTCATTGAGAACATCGAACTCCCCTTCATGATCGTCTTCTTTGTTCTTGCGGGAGCCTCTCTCGAGGTGTCCGCCCTCGCCTCCGTGGGGGCGTTGGGCATAGCCTACATCGGACTGCGATGCGTCGGGCGCATCGCCGGCGGATGGCTTGGAGGCCGACTTTCGAACGCGGATCGCCCGACCCGGCGGTGGATCGGTCTGGCCTTGATGCCACAAGCCGGAGTGGCTCTGGGGATGGGACTCTTGGCGGCGACACGAATTCCTGAAGTTGGGGTCATCATTTTGCAGGTGACGATCGGATCGACCGTGTTCTTCGAACTTGTCGGACCACTTCTGACCCGCCTTGCCCTGACCCGAGAGAAGAATGAATCTCAAGCACAGGATCCCGTCTAGCCGATCCAGGCTCTCGCCAGTTCATAGCTGCGCCCCGAAACTTCCCACCCCAATGAAGGAGAAAAGATGTCAGTCAGAAGGATTGAATATTGGCTTGGTATGAACTGGTTAGATCTCCTCGGAGCCAGGTGCTGCATCGCAACATTTTCACCGGATTCGCCTGTCGGTGGAACGGGCAGGAAGATCGCATCGGGCAAGTATCGTAAGCCATACGCGGACAGAGAGCAGAGAGCAAGGAGTGGCTGCATTTTGCTGCCAACTAAGAATAGAGGAAATGGCTGGGGATGAGGCTTAGGTTGCTGGGCAGCGGAACGCAGCCCCTCCTTGGGGGGAGATATCTTCCCAACTTATCTTGCTTGGCGACTTGGCGGTGAAACCTTCTCCGGTTGTAGACAGGAGCAGAATGGGGTCAGGCAAATCTTTTGACATCCTGATGCCTTCAAGCCGACACGATCGACAAGTGATCGCGCTGCGCCCGGAGTGGGCCGAGGTGCGGGTTGTCTCCCAGCCGCCTCTCCGCTCAGCCATCCGGCAGCAGGCTGGTGTGTCTCCTCACGCCGTTGAAGGCGTTGTCGAGTTCGAGTCGGCTCGACATTTCCTCCACGGCCCGGCCAAGCAGATCCACGTCGCCCCGTGCATCGTGGCGGCGCAGTGCGGTGTCACGGAGGCGAAGGCGAGATTTTAGGTGGTCTAGGGAATGTCCTGTCCCACGGGTGCTGCCGTAGAGCATTTTGGAAATGTGAATGGAGTCGATGCACTCAACTTCCCGGGCAGGGAGTTGGTGACGCTTGCAGGTGGCAGTGAGAAACTTGCTATCGAAGCGCAGGCCGTTGTGAGCGATCAGCGTGGAGGCTCCCGCCCAGCGGCCGAACTGGCACAGCACCTCCTCCGGGCGTAGAGCGTGGCGCACGTCCTCGTTGCTGATGCCGGTGAAGCCCGTGATGAAGGAGGAGATGTGCTGGCGTGGGCGGGCGAAGCTGAAGAAGTTGTCCTCGGGGCACACACAACCGGCTTGGAAGCGCACGGCTGCGATTTGGATAAACTCGTCGGCATCAGGAGACAGGCCGGTGGTTTCGAGGTCATAGATCACAAACGACTCCCCGGTGTGGAAGCGGTCACTCCAGATGAACGAGTGGCCGCAGGCATGGCAGGCGGTGCGGTGTCCCATCAGGGACTTGGGGCCGCTGAGGGTTTGATCGCAGGATGGGTTGGGGCAGGAAATCTTCATGGCCGTTCACGGTGGGGTGGGCGCAGGGATTGGAAGGGAGAAGGTATGGTTGCGGCGAGGTAATTCTTGAACTGTTGATTGTGTTGCTGTCGTAGCATCTGTGTCAGTTCAGTGCTCAGTGCTCAGTGCTCAGTGCTCAGTGCTCAGATTTCAGGGAAGGGGAACTCTGCGGGAGAAGAGATTGTGTCGGAGTTAGATTAAGACTAGGGTTCGTTTATGTTGACTGTTCTATTTCGAATGCTCATCGGGCTCGTGGCTTGCGTGATGATCGCCCCGGCGCAGTCACCGCCGCGCTTCAAGCGGGTGGAACCCGGATTGGAACCTGCGGTAAAATGGAAGTGGCAGGTATTGCCGACGGAGCAAAAGGATTGGGGGAGGGCGATGAATGAGCCGGCTGAGAAGGATAGCGAGTCAGCGCCGCAGTCCGCCTTCTCGATCGCCCCGGGTGACTACGAAGTCGTACGCGGCGACGCGCTGGTGAAGATTTCAAGAAAGGCCGGGATCAGAGTCGACCAGCTCATGAGATTCAATGAACTGACCGGTGACTTGATCCTGATCGGGCAGATTCTCAAGATTCCCAACCTCGAGGAGGTGCTGGCGATGGCTCCTCCTCCGGTTGCCAAGGTGGTGCAGGAGGAATCCCTGGTTGCCGAGAAATCCTCCGCATTGCCGCAGATCAATACCCTTGACGATCTGATCGCCGAAGCGACCCTGCATCAGGTTCTCCTTGATCGGGAGAATTTCACCATCGGTCCGATCGATGGCGACAGGGGGACGATCTATGAGAAGACCTTGGCCATTTATCAAAGCGTCCACGAGGATCTGAAGTCTCCCGAAGCGCTTCGTGAAAAGGCGATCGCGGTGGCAGAGCGACCCTTTGCCAGCTATCGATTGAAACGCTCCGATTTTCGCTTCATCGAGGCTCCGAAGGAGTTGAGCCCTCCAGCTGTCCCGCCTCGCAAAAGCAGGAAGGGGTCGAAGCCTAGGAAGGCAGCTATCGCGCCGCTTGCGCCGGATCCGACTTACCAGGAACTTGTCGCTGCGGAGTTCTCTGCCTACCGCACGGCTTGGGAGTTTGTCGCCGAGCGGTTCCATTGCAACGAAACGTTTCTCCGGAATCTGAACCCCAAGATCAAGAGCCCGCCCCCGGAAGGGACGGAGTTCAAGGTCCCGAACGTGATCCCCTTCGAAGTGGAGAACTGCTTCGCCGGGCCACTGCAACCGGCGGCCGATCCGGATCAAGCCGTGACCGCCACGATCGTGGGATTGTCTCGGTTGGAAATCCGGCGGGGTGATACATTGGTCGCGGTGATGCCGGTGTCCCGGGCCCGCCCCGGCCTGCGCGGGAAGGGCACATGGACGATCTTGTCCGCCATCCCGGGGCCGCGACTCGCGACCCGCCAGGAACCTCGATCCGCACCGGTGTCCAACGATTCCGGCGTGCTGCCGGCGGCAAAACAATTTCTTGCAGCGGGTCCGAGGAATCCGCTCGGGATCTGCTGGATCGACCTCGCCAAAGCCGACAGCACCACGCCGTTGCCCTACGGCCTTCATGGCACCAGCATTCCAGGTCGCGTGAAGACCTGCGAAAGCATCGGCGGCTTCCGTCTGGCCAATTGGGACATCGCGCGTGCCGTCCGTCTGTTGCCCGAGGGCACGCCGCTGCAGTGGAAATAATTCCGCTCTCCCGCTCTCCCGCCGTATGGTCGGGATGAGGGAAGAAGTTTGCTAGTGCCGAGTGATCAGTGATCAGGAGAAGACCGGCTACGCTGCCTGCTCCTTGCATTGAATCCATTCCCCAAAGGTCGCTCTTTTGATGAGTCGTCTTGAGTTGTTCCTGCGATGAGCTCGAGTGTGCCGAACGATGGCGCAAGCGCTCATCGCGTCCAGCCTCCGCCCAGTGCTTGGATCAGGCGGGTTGACGCAAGGGCGCGGGCAAGGTCGACGGAAAGCGCGGCTCGTTCTTCGGAAAGCGCGGTGCGCTCGGCATCGACGACTTCGAAGTAATCGGTCACGCCCGAGGTGTAGCGTTTGCGGGTCAGGCGTGCCGCGCTGTTGGCGGCAGAGGCTCCCCGTTTGCGGGATGCGGAGGTCCCTGCCAAATAGCGGCTGTCTCCCAGTGCGTCTTCGGTTTCACGGATCGCATTGAGGAGTTTACCCCGATAAATCCCAAGTGCTTCGCGGTATCCCGCTTCCGCCTTGGCCTTATCGGAAATCGCGCGGCCACCTTGAAAAAGCGGCAACTCAAGTTCGGGGCCGAGCCGCCAGAGCTTTGAGCCGGAATCGATGAGATCGGAACTGCTGAGGGAGCGAACGCCGCCTGCACCGTTGAGTGTCACGCGCGGCAGGTAGCTGGCGATGGCGAGCCCGATGGTTTCACTGGCGGCGGCCAAACGGCGCTCGGCCGCGGCCAGATCCGGGCGACGTCGAAGCAGATCTGATGGCACGGCGGAGGGCGCGGTGGGAATCTGTGGGAGCTTGCCAGTCGACTTGAGTTGGAAGCCCGCAGCGCTTTTTCCAGTGAGCACAGCCAGGGCGTTCTCGAAATTACCACGGCGGGCTCGAAGCTCGCCTAGTTCCGCCTTCACGCTTTCGTGTTCGGTGACGGAGCGCTCGAAGTCGATCCGGCTGTTGGCGCCAAGTTTGAAACGCTTCTGCATCAGGTTCCGGGCGTCCCGGCGAAGCGTCTCGGTGCGCGCAAGCAGGGCGATCTCGGCATCGGCAAAGCGCAGGGAGAGATAGGCTCTGGTGACTTCCCCTCGGAGCGAGAGGATGACCCCCTGATAGTCGTAGCCCACCGCCTCGTTTTCTGCGCTGACTCTGCCAATGTCGCGGCGGATGCGGCCCCAAAGATCGATTTCCCAGGAGAGATTCAGTGCGGCACGATAGTCGTCGTAGGAGCCGCCGGAAAAATTCGTATTGGCGCTGTCCTGCTGCCGGTTGGCAAAGGCATCGCCAACTAAAGCTGGATAGGTCTCCGCTTTGGCAAGACCGAGTTGGGCTCTGGCTCCATCGTAGCGCGCGAGGGCGCTGCGCACTCCCTGGCCTTTTAGGTCGGCTTGCTTGATGAGTTTGTTCAGGTCGCCGTCCCGATAGAGAACCCACCAGGAACCCTCTGGTGGCGGGGTGGTGAATCCAGCATTCTTGAAGGATGCTTCGAGCTCTTTGGTCGGCATTTCATAATCCGGACCCACCGCGCAGGACGCCAACAGAGCCGAAGAAAGAAGGAGGCCGCGGATGTTCATGAGATGGAAGAGGCGACGGTTCATGCGGCAGCGGGATCGGTAGGAGCCTCGGGGGCAGCGGGTGGTTTCCGGAGGGCAAAGATGACACTGAGGACGGCGGGAACCAGAAAGACGGTGAAGACCGTACTGACGGTGAGTCCTCCGACCACGACGGCTCCGAGTCCGCGGTAGAGTTCCGAGCCCGAGCCCGGCATGAGCACCAGTGGAAGCATGCCGCCGACCGATGTCAGGGTGGACATCATGATGGGGCGGACGCGGCTCCGCACGCTTTCGACCACCGCTTCGAGGGGATCCATCTTCTCATTGTTCATGAAGTTCAGGGCTTGGTGGACGATGAGGATCGCATTGTTTACGACCACGCCCGCCAGGATCACGAATCCGAGAATGGTGAGCATGTCGAGATTCTGAACCGGCATGTAGCGGTCGGCCAAACTCCACTTATGCACCATTGCCAGCCCGAGGAAACCACCGAAGGTTGCCATCGGAACGCTCAGCATGATCACCAGCGGATAGCTCCAGCTTTGGAACAGCACGACCATCAGGAGATAGATGATCACGAAGGCAAGAAACAGGCTGCTGCCGAAGGTTCCCGTGAGCGTCCCGTCGCCGAGCAGGGAGTTCTTGATGTCGGCAAGTTTGCCTGCCGAACCGGCGAGGCTCACGTCCACGCCCGGTGGAATCGCTCCTTGGGCCTTCATTTCCTCGATGAGCCCTTCGACTCGGGCGATCACGGTCTCAAGCGGTTCGCCGGGTGAGGGAGTGAGCTCCAGAGTCACCGCACGTTGCCGGTCGACGTGCCGGATTTGGTCGGGGCCGCGCACGCGCTCCAGTTTCGCAATCGACCTCAGATCGACGATGTCACCGGTGGGGGTGGCGACGGGGAGATCGAGCAGCTTGTCCAAGGGGGACTGCCCGGGGTTGCGCTTGGTGAGGATCTTGATATCCTTGAGCTCCCCATTCTGTTCGTAGTCGCGGAACAGGACGATTCCGTCGCCACCGGCCTGCACGGCCAGGCCCAGGTCGGAGCGGGTCATCTCGAGTTCGCGCAGTCGCTCGTCGTCGGGCACGATCCGCAATTCATCCAGCGGGAAGGCGAAGTTCGGTGGTGCGGGGGTGATTTTCGGTGGTTGTCCCGGCGCGCTCATGAGCGCACCCATCACAGCCCCGGCCGCTCCGGAAACGGCATCCAGATCACGGCCTTTGAAGTCGATCTGCACCGCCGAACCCGTCGAGCCTCCCACGCGGAAGAGCGGCATCTGAAAAGCGACCGCGAAGGTGTCGGGTGTCGCGGTGCCCGAGGCCGCGGCATTGAAGGCCGGGATGAGGTCGGCAACCTTGGTTTTGTCCGCGGAAATGCCGCCGTGGAAGATGCGGCCCTCGAAGGAGACGAGGAAGTAGTTGTCCAGGGCTGGGGGAGTGACCGAGCGCCCTGACCCGTCATTGAGTGGGACGGGATGACGTCGGTCTTCGATCACTTCGGTGCCACCGGACAGGCGAGTTTCGATACCGTATTTGTCCGGCGTGGCTTCCCACAGGGGCGCGATGCGTTGTTCGATGCGCTCTCCCATTTCGGACAGGGCCTCGAGATTGTATCCCGGCGGGGGAAAGAGGAGGCCGAAGACGAGGTTGCGGTTGCCCTTGGGTAGATAATCGAGCGGCGGCAGCAGGACTTGGGTGCCCGCAATCGTCACGAAGGCGAAGACCCCGATGACGGTCAGTCGCCGTGGCCAGGTGCGGGTGAGATAGCCGACCGTACTGGCCGCTAGGTCAGGCATTTTCTCGAAGAGAATCCCAAATGGTCGGAAGGGAAGTCCGAGGATTTTGAACAACTTCGAGCCAAACAGCTTGTCGAAAAGCGAGGGACCGTCGGTGGGTTTGTGCTGTTTGAGCCACTTCCCGGAGGCCACTGGGATCACCGTGATGCTCACGATCAGCGAAAGGCTGACTGCCGCCATCAAGGCCAGTGCGATGTCGCGGAAGAGCTGTCCTGCTTGCTCCTGAATCAACAGGATGGGGGCGAAGACCACCACCGTGGTGAGGGTGGAAGCGAGCACCGCACCGCCGACTTCGAGGACGCCATCTCGCGCGGCGACCCTTGGTTTCTTTCCCTTCTCGAGATGGCGGAAGATGTTTTCGATCACCACGATCGCGTTGTCCACGACCATGCCGACCGCGAAGGCAAGCCCGGCGAGAGAGATGATATTGATCGACCGACCGAGCATCACCAAGACGCTGAAGGACGCGATGGTGGAAACCGGAATGGCGATCGCGATGATGCCCACGGCGCGCAGACTGCGAAGGAAGAAGAGCAGGGTGATGGTGGCGAGGATGCCTCCCAGAATCAGATTCGAGCGCACCAGTTCGAAGGCATCCTGCACGTAGGTGGAGGCGTCGTAGGTCTGGACGAGTTCCAAGGTACCATCCATTCCAAGCTGCCGGGCTTTCTCATCCAGCAGGGCTCCCGGTTCGTTCAGTTGGGCGACCTCGGCCTTAAGCATCTGCATCGTCTCCAACAGATTCGCCCCTCGCTGGAGCTGAAAATTGAAGAAGGCACCGCGCTGACCACGCGAGCGCACCCAGGAGGTCGGTTCCTTCCAGTCGTTGCGGATCTCCGCCACATCACTGAGGTAGACCGGGCCTCCCTCGTCGCGGAAGATGACCATCTTTCCAGCCGACTCCGGAGTATCAAAACGTCCGGTGGCTCGGATTCGGAAGTTCCGCTTTCCTTGTTCTATCTTGCCACCGGAGAAGTTGGCGTTCGCCGCGGTGATGCCTTCCCGGAGGCGGGCAAAGGTGACCCCGCGCTGGGCCAGAGCCGAGGGGTCGACGATGATCTGCAACTCGGATGCGGTGGCTCCACGCACTCCCACCTCGCTGATGCCAGGGATGCGCTCGAAGCGGGGTTTCACACTCCGATCCATGAAGTCATAGAGCAGGCCGGGATTGAACTCCGGATCCGTTGAGAAGAGTCCGATCCACGCGATGTAATCGGCGGATTCCGGGTCGATGTCCTGCACCACCGGCTGCAGCACCCCATCTGGATAGCCCGGAACCTCGTCGAGCTTCTGCAAGACGTCCTCCTGCGCTTCCCCGATGTCAGTTCCCGTTTCGAACTCAAGCCGGACAGTTCCCTGACCGGACGCACTGGTGCTGATCATCGACTTCAGGCTGGTGATCTCGCCCAGGACCTTTTCCTGCTCCTCGATGATGTCGGATTCGATTTCTTCCGAGGAGGCGTTCTCCCAGTTGGTGTTGACGGCAATGACCACCGAAGAAACTTCGGGCGTCATGCGAACCGGCACTCGTGTGATGGCGAGGATGCCGACAAATACGGCAAGCATCGTCCCCACCGCGATGGTGATGGGCTGGCGAAGCAGGCTTTCAATGATGGTTCTCATCGTGTCAGTGTGCATCGACGGCACCCTTGGCGCGCGTTTCGTGCCACGGTTTCGGGTCGAGGGGAGTTCCGGGGAAAAGGCGCTCGTTGCCTTCGACAATGACATCGTCCCCCGGTTTCAGGAGTTCACTGGTCACGATGGCTTCACCCAGGCGCTCGAAGAGAATCTCGACCGGAACCCGCTTTGAAATCGGCGGACCATCGCCAGCCGGCATAGGCACGAAGACATAGCTGCCGGAAAAGCTTTGCAGCACTGCATCCGATGAAATGACCAGGCGCGGGGCCGGCTTGCCGAGCGGGACGATCGCTTCGACCGAGGATCCGGGCGTCAGTTGGTTTTCAGGATCAGGGATATGGGCGATCAGGTTGAAGAGCCGCGAACGCCCTTCGACATCCGGGATCAGCGAGATCTTGTCGGCGGAGATGGATGCGGCGCGACCCGGGAGGTGCAACTCGATGGTATCCGGAGTCGCTGCCCTGAGGCTCTCGATATGACGCTCGGGAATTTTGATCCAAGCTTCGACTTCGCCGGTGGATAGCAGCGTGACGACGGGATCCCCCTCACTGACCCATTCGCCGAGCTCAGTGTGACGGGCGACCACCCGGCCATCGAAGGGAGCCTTGATGTCCAGGTCGGTTCGTCGCACTTCGAGAAGCTCGAGCCGTTTCGCGGAAGCGGCGATCGCTTCGTCGGCGGCCTCGGCCCTTGCGGCGGCCACCTTCAGTTCGCGCGCACTGTCGAGAAATTCCCGTTCCGATACCGCGCGTTCGTCCCACAGTTCGCTCATCATTTTTTCATCGAGGATCGCCCGTTCATGCTCGGCCAAGCGCTGGGACAGCTCCGCTTTGATCGCAGTCAGTGCCGCACGGCCTTCCTGAAGCTGGGCTTCGAGGCGGCGGTCATCCAGGCGAGCCAGCACGTCCCCGGCCGCGACCGTGTCACCTTCGTCGACGAGGATCGCGTCGACAGCAGCGGACTCTCGCGCGGCCACTTCGGCCCGGCGAACGGCCTGCAAGGTGCCGGTGGCCGAGAGATGCTCCACGACCTCGCGCTCCTCGGCAGGTCGAACGATGACCGTAGCGGGTGGGCGACCACCACCTGGACCACCGGATGGCGTCTCCGGCTTGCTCTCTTGCAGGGCTTTCCAGCCGAACCAGCCGGTGACGGCGAGCACTCCGACGATGCCGACCCACGCGAGGGCCAGCTTGGAATTTTGAGAATTACTCATGGGAAGGAAACTTGATCGTTTGGTGGTGGCCCCGAATCAGGCATCGGCGAGTTGGTCCTGAAGTTCGGGTTTCAGGTCGGCGCCGATCATGCGGCTGAAGGCTCCGGCGAAATGGCGCACACGCTCGGGATCATTGTGGATCCGAGCCTGCGTGGAGCAGCCTTCGATCAGGGAGAACAGACAAGCTGCAGTTTCGGCGGGATCGGTCAGATCGACCTCTCCCCGCGCCTTGGCCTCGTGCAGCGTGGCTTCCAAGTAAGCTTGGTAGCGGTCGAGGATCGAGCTCACTTTCGCCGCCAGCTCAGGTTCTCCACCTGCGGTCTCCGCGCCGATGTTGAAATAGGGACAACCGAGAACCCGGCCCTTTTCACGCAAGCATTCGAGGGACTTCTCATGCCAGAACTCGATCAGCTTCTCGAAGCGCTGCAGAGGCGGACGGGTGGGGGAGAAGATCTCTTCCAAACTCGGCTGGCTCCGCGTCTCCCACAGATGGTCCAGCGCCGCGGCCGCCAGCGCCGCCTTGGATTTGAAGAAGTGGTAGAAGCTGCCCTTGCGCACATCGGCTCTCTCACAGATCGAATCGACCGAGACACTTCCGTAGCTCCGCTCCCAGATCGCATCGATCATGGCGTCGAGAAGTCTCGTTCGTGCTGTGTTCTCCGCAGGCATGTAGAAGCGCTACTTGACTATTCAGTCAAGTCAATCGGAAAGCGTTCGTTGGTCGAGATTGGCTGCTAGGAATTTGCTTTTTGCGGGGTGTCCCTGAGGACGTTGTTGAGCAGGTCGGAGAGGCAGGCGGGCTTTCCAAGCGCTCGGAATAGCGGCTCGTAGCACGGAAGCTGCGCCCGTATCAAATTCCCTCATTCCCCGGACTCGAGCGCCTCACGGAGTTCTTCGATCGCCCGCTCCAGTTGTTTCACGACTGCCTCGGCTCCGTCCAGATTCTCGTCGCGCCCTTTGAATTCTAGCTGTTCCGCCAGATCGAGCGCCTCATTGGGTCCGAAATTGCTGACGGCGCCCTTGAGCGAATGGGCGCCCTCGCGCAGCTCTGCCGCATCGCTCCGCGCGACACCGCCCCGAATCCGATTCAACTGTGAGGGATATTCCTCGAGGAAAGCCTCCACGATCTCCCTCAGCAACCCGGCATCGCCGCCAAAGTTCACGAGCACGGCCTTTCGATCGAAGGAAGGGATCTCTCCGACTCTTGCCCGTGGCGCAGCCGCTCCGGCATCGGAAAATCCCAGGGTTTCCACCACTTCGAAGAGTTCGGCGGGATGCAGCGGCTTCGAGATATACGCATCCATTCCAAGCTTGAGGCACCGCTCGCGGTCCCCCTTCATTGCGTGCGCCGTCATCGCGATGATCGGCACGTGGCCACCGGTCTCCTTCTCGCGGGCGCGGATGAATTTCGTCGCCTCGAAGCCGTCCATCTCCGGCATCTGCACGTCCATCAATACGACGTCGAAATTCTCATGCTGCAGGGTATCGACTGCTTCGCGCCCGTTCGCGGCCATGACGACCTCGTGTCCGCGCTTCTCCAAAAGCCGTTGCGCGAGTTTCTGGTTGACGAGATTGTCCTCCGTCACAAGTAGGCTCAGGCTCGTCTCACAACGCTCGAACGAAGCGGCCGAGTTCGCGTCCCGGCTGTCAGCGGGCGAAGCGCGGAAAGCAGCAAGGATCGCATCGAGCAATTCCGCCTGCCGAATCGGCTTGGTCAGATAGGCGCTCACTCCCAGTTCATGGCAGCGCGCCACGTTCTCGGCCCGATCGCCGGAAGAGAGCATCATCAGGGTCGATCCCGTGAGTTCCGGGCGCAGCCGAATCTGTTCGGCCAGCATGAAGCCATCCATTTCAGGCATCATGTTGTCCAGAAGCACCATCAAGAACGGGTTCCCTTCCTCGTCCAGGGCATGCTGCATGACCCTCAGGGCTTCCTTGCCGCTCTGCACAATGGTCGGTTGCAGGCCCCAGCTACGAAGGAGTTCCTGTAGTATCCTGCAATTGGTCGCGTTGTCGTCCACCACCAGCACCGACATGCCCCGGAGCTTGGCAAGCCCCTCGAGCGCTCGCCTCGGTACCATTTTCTTCGACACGCCGAATCGGGCCGTGAAGTGGAAGGTGCTGCCCTTGCCCTCCTCACTTTCGACCCACACCTCGCCGCGCATCATGTGAACGAGCTGCGCGGAAATGGCCAACCCCAAACCCGTACCGCCGTATTTGCGCGTCGTCGACATGTCGACTTGGGAAAAGGCCTTGAACAGGCGGTCGGTTTTATTCGCCGGGATCCCGATGCCCGTGTCCGAAACCTTGAAATGCAGCCAAATATTTCCATCGGCTTCCTCTTCCTTTGCAGAGTCCCTTTCCACGTTGATGACGACCTCGCCATCGGAGGTAAATTTGATGGCGTTGCCGATCAGGTTGACGATGATCTGCCGCAACCGACCGGGGTCTCCAACCAGCCCGTCAGGGACGTTTTCGGCAACGCGGCAAACCAGTTCCAATCCCTTGCTGTGCGCCCGAATGGCCAAAGCGTTGGCGGTATCATCGAGGTGGTCGCGCAGGTTGAAGTCGATCGGGTCCAAGTCCAGCTTGCCGGCCTCGATCTTGGAAGAGTCGAGAATATCGTTGATCACCGCCAGCAGGTAGTCGGCGGACGATTTGACCATCCCTAGGTATTCGTGTTGCTCGTGGGTCAATCGAGTGTCCAGGGCCAGTTCGGTCATGCCGATAATGCCGTTCATGGGGGTCCGGATCTCATGGCTCATATTGGCGAGGAATTCGCTTTTGGCCCGGTTGGAATCCTCGGCGGCCTCCTTGGCTGCAAGCAGTTCCTTCATCGCGTTTTCCAACTCGACGGTACGTTGTTCCACCCGCCGCCCGAGGTTGGCATTCAATTCACGCACCTCCGCCTCCGAGGCCTGCTGCTGCGCCATGAAGGCCTCAATCTCCGAAGCCATGGCTTCCATGCTCCGGGCCAACTCGCCCAGTTCGTCCTTGGTGTGCACATCGATTTGCGCGACGGTTTCCCGCCGGGCGATACGGGCCGCCGCGGCCTTGAGCGTTCCGATCGGCCGCACGATTCCGCGGGTGGTGAGAGCCCCGATACCGGCGACCGCCAAAGTCAGCAACGCGATCATGATCGACGACACGAGAACCACGCGCGCGTTTTGCGTTTTGGCATCCCCGTAGACTTGATCCGCATCGACGATCTTCGCCTTCATCCACTCGTTGAGTCCTTGATTTACAAGGTCGAATTGGATCTGTTCGGCACCGGTCGCATTGATGAATGCTTCTTCCCGATAGCGTTCGAGTGCCTTCGTCACCGTCACATCCTTCATCTTCTTGTAGTGTTCCCACTCGTCCACGAAGGCTTGAAAAGCCACCCCTTCCGCATCCGCGCCGCTATCGACAACCCAGTCTTTCAGGCTCTTGTCCAATGCCGAGGTGAGTTCCTTTTGCTGCTCCACCAACTTGTCTCGGAGCGTGGGATTCGGAGCCAAAACAATCGAGAGCGACAATTGCCGCACTCCATCGAGAGGGATGGCGATGTCCTGCGAACCGCTGCGAACCTCCTCGGCCGTCTCGTAGACCTTCTTCACCCAGGTGAAGGTCGACCGGGTGTTGGAAATGCTGTAGATGCCCAGCCCGACGAAGGCCGCGACAGCGACCCCGACGAGCCAAAGCAGCTTGAAACGAACACCCCGGTTGATCATGTGAAGTTCCTGGTCATTGGTCGACAGTTCGAAACGGTTTCACTGGTCGCTTGAGGGCTTCCGCATACGGGCCCTTTCGCAATGACCAATGTTGATCGGTAACCTGAATCTTCCAGAGGGGAATGCACGCCATCTTATAGGGCCGAAACACGACTTCCTTGTTCACAGCGAACACCTTTTTCGGGGTTGGAACAAACAGCATGTAGGATTCCTCGTAGGCACGTCGCATGATTTTCTCGCATACGGACGTGAACTCGGGATCAATCACCGGGGTGCGGAACATGTCCTCGATATATCCATCCATCGTCGGATCAGGAAATATCGTGCTCCAGACGTTGTTCGTACGAAAGACAAAGAACGCGGTGAATGGATGATTGAAGTACCAGTCATCATTTCCCCACACAAGCAGATCCCACTTTTTCTCATTCCGGCCCGCGTTGGTCTGCAATAGCGGCCCAAAGATGTCCTTCTCACTCGTTGTGAATTCGATCCGCAGGGTCACCCCGAACCTCTTCAATTGCGTTTCGATGCCCCGCCACAGCGGCTCGTAGCGATCCTGAGCCAGAACCGTCAATGTCAATCCATCGAGAATGCCCCGCAGACGTTGCTGCTCCGCCGGTTCGTAAGGGTCGTAGCCCGCGGGCACCGGTAGCAGGGTCTCGCAGGCCTCTGAAACGCCCGGGTAATGGGGCGAGAAGGGCGACAAATAACCTTCGTGCTGAAAGACGAAATGCAGCAGGTTTGGCAAATCAAGGGCTTTGTTCAGCGCCCTCCGAACCTCCCGATCGAGCAGGCGGGGATTGCCATTGATCAGATTCATGTGAATCGCAATGTTGTCGGTCGAGGCCGAAATCAGCAGCTTGCTGTAAGGTGCCAGAATCGTCTCGACCTTGTCTTCCGGGGAGATGACGGTGATGTCGAGCAGCCCCTCGTTGTAAAGCGCCATCCCCTTTGCCTCCTCCGTATTCAGCTGAGTGAACACCGTAATCGTTTCCACCTTTGGATAATTCTCCTTGTCCCAGTAATACGGATTCGCCTTCAAGACCGCCTTGTCTGTCTGGCGGTCCCCTTCGATGTAGCCCTCGGTCAGGATGTAAGGCCCGAGCCCGTAAAGTCCGGGCTTGGAAAGATTGGGACAGTTTGCCTTACCGTTCCAGCCGACCTTTTCTCCGGTCTTGGGGTCCGTGTTCGTCTCCAGATATTCCTTCGTGTAAAACTGCATCCAGATCGCGTCGTTCATGAAAGACCCGTATTTCTCCGTGAGGTGGAAGCGCACCGTGTGGTCGTCGATTTTTTCCGCGCGATCGAAGACTTTGTCGATTTTGCTGTACTTCACGGGTGCCCGTTTGAAGTATTCCATGTTCAAAACGACGGCATCGGCATTGAAGGGCGTTCCATCCTGGAACCTCACATTCGGCCGCAACGTGAATTCATAGGTCACGTCGTCGAGCTGACGGTGGGACGTGGCCATGTCGTACTCCCAGCCCTGTGCGTTGCCCGAGGGCTTGATCAGCGCGCCGTTGACGGAATGGGAGGTGTATAGATAGGGCAGGCTCGGGATGAAAACCTTCACATGCGAACCCGGAATCAGAGCGGGACGGGCCCGCGAGGGCGCGTCATCGGCACGCAATTCAAGCGCTTGGACGCGCGGTGCTTGCGCCAGAGCCGGGCAAGCAATCAGCGAGCTCCACAAAGTGGCAATGATCCGGACATAGGGAATGGCACGCAGGCACATAGTTTCAGAGGGGCTATTCGTCTTGAATTTCGAGAATGATGCTTCCAAAAACTCGCAATATAGACTTAGCCGGGAATCGCCGAACCGGTCAAGACGGAAATCGGGTAGCAGGCTTCGGAATCGCCGAATCGGGGCCAGAATCCCGATCTTGCCCTCCGTATTTTCACTGAGCGCGCAGTGCGCTTGGAGGTAGGTGTTACTGACGTTAGGCGAGATGCGGTTCTCTGGTGTGGGCGTTGCGATGTGCGTTTCCGGTGAGGCAGCCTGTCATCCTGACGGCGGCTCTGTTGAGACGTTCTCAGCGCGCGGCGGGTGATCCCACCGCGTCGCGACGCTAACGAATCTCGACCGCCATGAGCGAGAGATCGTCCTCTAGATGTTGCGAACCGCGCCACCGGTGGACCGAGTCGATGACCGAGTTGACGCTCTCATCCAGCGGGGATTGGAAGCTTCCAGCGATGAACTCAGAGAGCCGATCCTCACCGAGTGCCTCGCCCTTGGCATTGTCGATTTCGAATATCCCGTCGGTGTGGAGGAACAGGCGGTCGCCGCGGTTGAGCTTGAGGGTGTGCGTCGTGAAATTCGCCCCCGGGATGATTCCTATCCCTGGAGGGGTCGGCTTGTGTCTGGTCGCGTTCCCGTATTCGTCGACGATGACCGGCCCTGGGTGTCCGGCCGAGGTGTAGTGGAAGGTCCGAGATTCGAGATCGAGGATCCCGTAGATCAGGGTGAAGAACTGCTGCGTCGCGAGGTTGAATGCGAAACTGTGGTTGAGCCGTTCCGCGACGCGGGCGGGGGATTCGATGATCATCCCGTTCCCATTTCCGTCGCGCCTCGCGAGGTAAGCATCGGCTGAGTCAAGGTCGGTGAGGATGCGGCTGAGGTGGACGGAGAGCAAGGCGGCGGCGACGCCGTGACCGCTGACATCGATGACGTACATGCCGAAGCGCTTGTCGTCGAAGGGGATGATGTTGATCGTGTCCCCGGCGAGTTCGTCGCAGGGTTCGTAGTGCCAGGCGAAGTTCGCGCACGGAGACTTGGGCAGATTGTCGGGGAGGAAGGATTGCTGAATTTTCGCCGCCGCCTCGAGCTCCTGTTTCATCCGCGCGTTCGACTCGCTGATCCGCTGGTTGGCGGACTGGAGGAACTCGTTCTTGCGGTTGAGCTTGCTCTCGAGTTCGAGGATACGCTCGCCCGCGCGGATGCGCGCACGCAGCTCGTCTTTGTTGAATGGCTTGGTGATGAAGTCGTCGGCACCCGACTCGATGCCCTCGACGACATCGCTCGTGTCCGAGCGCACTGTCAGCAAGATGGAGTAGAGGCATCCTGAATCGGCGCGCAGCGCACGCGCGCGTTTGATCAGTTCGATGCCGTCGAGATTTGGCATGAGCCAGTCGGAAAGAATCATCTCGACGTGCTGATTTTGAAAAATTTCCAACCCCTCGGCACCGTCGGCGGCGCCGAGGGGTTCGTGTCCCCACTCGCGCAGATAGGACTCGATGCGCAGGCGGGTGGTTCGGCCATCTTCTACTACAAGTATTTTCATGATCTCCTCATCTTAGATTGGCATTTATTATGATAAGAGGACGCCCTTTAGCGAGCCTCTAAATGAAATAGTTTCGCCGCGCGGAGAACTATCAATATTTCCGGTTACAATTCAGCACTGAATTCCATGGTATTTCTGGCTGGCTGCTAGGAATTTACTTTTGAGGTGGGGAGTTCGATATCGCCGGGGACGAGGACTTCGCCGCTGTCACCGCCTTCCACCCAACCGGCCTTACGATCGAGAAGGAGGCCTCCCTTAATCTTCTTGGAATCAGCGGCGTGACACTGGTAGCAGTTCTCGGCGAGGACGGGGCGGATGCGGTTCTCGAAGAACTGCAGGTCGTCGGTGGAGAGATCCGGGGTGGGGTTTGCGACCAGACTCGTGGAGGCGATCCCAGAAGGGCGAAAATGAGGAGTTTTGTGGGGAATTTAGGCACAGTGATCTGGTCGAGGGGGAACTACGCCGGGTGAGGCCGGAATACATCCTACAAATTACCAACTGCCAGCACCTCTTTTGCAGCTGCGATTCCTTTTGCAAACTCTTCAAGAGTTTGGTTTTCGCCTTCTCATTGAGATCGGCGGCTTCGACTGCGGCGATGGCAGCATCGCGGTCTGTTTTTTCCAGCGCTTGCTGCTAGGAATTTGCTTTTGAGGTGGTGTCCCTGAGGACGTTGTTGAGCAGGTCGGAGAGGGGAGAAAGGGGGGGAGGGAGTAAAATACCAACAGGGGTATGGAGCTTTGATCCTCTCGTGAGAACCGGCCAAACCGTCTGATCGGTGTTTTATAGCGTTTTTTCGCGAAAAGATGTTCTGATTAGCTTGACAATTGCGGGTGATAATCTGAGCTAAGAACTTCCTTATGAAAGCCACTAAAGAACGTTACACAAAAACCCAGATCCTGAATCAAGTCGCTGAAGAAACTGAACTGAGCCGCAAGCAAGTTGCTGCCGTTCTCGAAAGCCTCAGTGGCGTGATCGAAGGTCACATCAAGAAGCGCGCCGTGGGTGAGTTCGTCCTCCCAGGACTGATGAAGATCGTCACCGTCCGCAAGCCCGCAGTGAAGGCTCGCAAGGGCATTAACCCGTTCACCAAGGAAGAAGTGATGTTCAAGGCCAAGCCTGCGACCACTGTGGTGAAGATTCGCCCTCTGAAGAAGCTCAAGGATATGACGCTTTAATCGCCTGCGATTGATCATTCTTTGCAAAAACGGCTCCGGGCTTACCCGGGGCCGTTTTTCTTTGGGGGAGTTTGAGTGAAGCTGAAACGCTGAAATGGAGAATGTTCCGCGGAACGCCGGGACCATAATGCCCAAGGAGAAAATCCTACCTACGACGAAGCATTGCGATCGGCGCGAGGGCGGAATCCCAGAGAAATGCGGAACTGGTCGCAGCCATGAATTTACGACTATGAATTCAGGCGGGCCACGTAGATCCTGTGTCTCGCCTCTTCTGATTGCTCATGGGGTTTCGCCGGATGTTCCTCCAAATTGAAGCCGGCTTTCTTCAGCGCCATCTCGAGTTTCGGCGATGGCACCGCCATCCAGTAGGCCAGACAGCCGCCCGGATTGAGCGATTCCCGCAGCAATTTCAGAAAACTTGGGGTATAGAGCTTTCCATTGTCCTCGGTGATCAGCGCGTCGGGTGAGTCGTCGATATCGATCAGGATGGCATCGTACATGTCGCCGTCTCCGAGGCAGTCGAAGAGATCGGCCAGAATCACGTTCGTTCTCGGGTCTTCGAGCAAGGGGCCATTGTGCTCAACCAGATAGGTGCGGTTCCATTCGATGACCTGATTCATCAATTCCGCAACATCGACGGTGGCCGGCGAACCCACCAACTCCAGAACCCGCTTGAGGGTGAATCCCATGCCCAAGCCGCCAATAAGCACCCGCGGGTGCTCCGGTCGGGTCGTCGTTCCTTCCAACAGATCGACACAGCCCAAATTCGCAAGCATTTGTTCGGACCATGTCAGGTTCGTGCTCATCAACTCCAAGCCGTTGTATTCCAGGATAAATTCCCCGTCATGCTGGTAAAGGGCGAGCAAGCTTCCATCGGGTAGACTGGTTTTGTCCAGTTGGATATAGGGATTCATGGCCTCAAGTATCGCCGAATCCGCCCCCTCGACAAGGGCATTGGCAGATCTCCATCAAGGTTGAAAGGGGTCAGTAGCACCAGACGAAATTACGTATTTTTTTGAGCCTGTTTTGGTGACGCTGTGGTGCCGGATCGAGCCGATTCGATCTCGCTGGTTCTCGGTGCTCTGTAGTCACTCGGCGCGGGCACTTACGGGCTGCACCTAACAAAGTTGGCCGAGGAAACGATTATAAGCTGGAGGGAGTCAGCTGGCACCATGATTCACACACTCATTTGACTCTCCGAATCCGGAGAGTTGTCTGGAGGAAAGATTCTTCAGCAAGGGTCACCTCAAGATATCATACCTTGGCATATGGGTGCGCAGGGTTCGGTCGAGCGTGCCGTTAGCGCGCCATTTGCTCAGGGCGGCATTGGCTTGTTTACGCAGTGTGGAATCGCCTCGTCGCACGGCCCAGGCCAGAGATTCGCGAGTGAGGAGTTTGGGAGCGATCCGATAGGGGGCAGTCGGGTTGTCGGCGGTGATGCGCCATAGCACCGGGGCGTCGTGGATCACGAAGTCCACCTTCCCTGAGGCCAGGGCCTTGGCGGCCTTGGCAGGTGTCGAATAAGGGATGGTGGTGGCATCCTGATGAGAACGCTGAGCGAGGAGGTGGCCAACGGATCCATTTTCCACGCCGATGCGGAATGGTGTAAGGAAGATCAGCAGTGGGTCGTTAAACGTCGAACCTGACGAGTTGGGAACCAACAAGGCCTGTCCGGACCTCATGTAAGGCTCAGTGAAATCAACCAAAGTCTTTCGCTGGTCAAAAACGGTCAGTCCGCTCATGAGAATATCGACTTCACCACGCTGAACGGCAGGGATCAATCGGTCGAACGACATCGAGACGAACTGCACCTCACGTCCGAGTTCTTTTCCTAGCATCTTGGCGAAGTCCGCCTCCACCCCTGCGAAATTTCTACGGCCCGCCTCATAGATCAGAGGTGCGTTATTGCCCGAGACACCGACTCGGAGAGGTGGCGGCGCGTTCGGATCCGTGGCTGGGGAGGTGGCGCATCCGGCAACCAAGAATATCACACTGGTCAGGGCAAAGAGTATGTCGCGGGGTTTCAGGAAAACATTCATTTGCCACGATCGTAGCTTTCCGAAGCGCTTTGCAAAGATCGTTTTTCGCAACAGGTTCGATCCGGCGAGCCAAGCGACTCCGTCTTTTTTCGTGATCCTCTGGAAACGAATCCGCACGGGCAGGGGATGAGAACACGAAAAGAAGAAGCCATGCCGATTCGCCCACCAGTTGTTAGAAATTTTCTTTTGGGGGTGCCGTTGAGGGGATCGGGTAGGGGAGCAAGGGGGCAGAGAAAGCGTTCACCAGATACGGCGAGCGCTTTTTTGTTCTTGGGCTGCACGCTGACTACGGCAACGAAACCTCGATCCGGTAGTAGGCGCTGCCTGCGGGGGCGGAGGGGTCTGTGAGTGTGACCGGTCCGTCGCTGGCGAGGGTGGTTTGGGTTGCGACGGTGATCCACGTTCCGGTGAGGGTGAGGTTGCGCTGGAGCTTGTAGATACGGCCTGCCTTGCCGGCGAGGGTAACTGTGAAGGTGCCGCCGGATTTCGTGGGGACGGTGATTTCGAGGAAATCTCCGGAGTTGTTCGGGTCGGTGCCTGCGGTGAACTCATCGATGTTTTTCACACCGTCCTTGTCGGGATCGGCTCCGTCGGCGGCATCGCCGGTGTTCGAGGTGGTTTGGAAGTTTTCCAGGCGCCAGGTGTCGAGCGGGTTCATCGCTGCCTGATAGGTGAAAATGATTTGGGTGAGTTCGCCTCCGTTGATCATTACCGGTTGGATACTTGGGTTTAGGAATCCGGTGATTGGGGGGAATTCGAGTTTGTAGGTACCGGGGACTAGACCTCCTTTTTGGGCGGAGCTGAGGCGGAGCGTCGATTCGGGAAGGAGCTTCCAGTTGGCACCGGATGCCCTTGCGGCGGCTGGTTCGATTACGACCGTAAGCGCTCCGGTTTCAGTGTTGTTCGCAATCGGGGTAATACTGGTGAGTGTGATACCTCCGCCAACCGGGTTGTCCCTGTCGTTTGCGGCATTGTCTGCGTAGGTGAAGAGCTCGACGACACGGCTGTCGATGGCACGCACGGTGGTTTGGGAGGTGGCGCCCAGTAAAATGGCAGCGGGATAATAGGCACCGTCAGTGTGTTTTACACAGAGCGGCCCACCCGAGGTGCCTCCGGGACTGGCTATTTCAGAAGTCGTGTATGTGCGGTCGAAGGCGGGTGTGAAGGAGATGTCCGACGGGGCGGTGGCGTGCATACGTCCCCGGTTGGCGGGAGAGATACCATCGACAGGGTATGCGACGAGCATCTTGTCGGAGGTAGAGAGTAGGAATTCGTTTTCATCGGAATCGCTGGCAAGGTAGCCGCCGGAGCCTCCCCGGCCTGCGTCCTCGCCGTAGAAATAGATCGCTGCGACGTTCAGGTTTTGGGAGGTGTTGGAGAATTCTCCCGGCGTGTTTTCCAGTCCCCTTTGGAAAGCGTAGTCGTCAAAAATATAGTATCCGGCAGGAATTCGTGGTTCGGGTTCGTATGTGCTGGCATCACGTTGGAAGAGCCACTCGAGGCCTATGGCTGAGGATAGAGTGCTTTCGTTGAAGACCACGTGGCCTGCTGTCGCGACGACCTGCGGCATGACTACGAAGCCTGATGCGGTTCCAGTTTCACTGCGGATCTGACCTGAGTAAGCGTAGGGCTTGGTTTGGTCGGTGGTGACGATAGAAAAGGGGACCGGGGCTAGCTGACTGCCTGTTGAAGCTTGATTGGAAAAGTAGGTGATATCGAGAGAAGCCGAACCGTTTTCAGTGATGAAAACCGATGCCGGAACCGGAGTGCTACGTCCTGCCACAGTTTTACATTCGACTAGGTAATCGCCGGGAATCAAGCCGGTCCGGGAGACGCCGGAGTCTCTCCATTGGTTTTCGTCCTCGCCGAGCAATCGCCACTGGGCGCGGTCGGAGGCGGGAATCGATCCCAGGGTAATCGCTTCGGGTTTGAGGGTGACAGTGAGGAGTCCGGTTCCTGCCACGTCTGTCTCGTAATAAGTCCGGTTGATGGCGGAGGCGGAACCGCTTGTCAGGCTGATGGTTTCCGGCGGCGGATGGATGTGATTGGCCTCGGGCTGGAACTGGATTGTCCGGTCGCCGGTGGGGAGGCCGGTCACTGGTGTGCCCGATGGTCGCCATGATTGCTCCCCCTGAAAGCGCCATCCTCCTGTTCCAGAGGGGGTGATGTTCACAAGCAAGGAAGCCTGGGCATCCGGAGGGTTGGCGGGAAAGGTGTTAGATAGAACCGAGAGGTTGTCAGGCGAGAGTGTTCTGAATGTTCGGACTGTGCTGACCGTCGTCCCTGTCGTGTTGGTTGCGCGGAATCGGTAATGGTAGGTCGTATTCGTCGATAGGTTCGGCAACATCACACCGAGTGTCTCCGTAGAGTCGCTTGGGAGATCCGTGAGGATGGAAAACGTCGTTGGAAAATCAACTCCATTGGTTCCATATTCGACTGACACGGATGTTATAGATCCGGCAGCATTGACGTGAATCTGGGGCCATGCGCTGGTAGTGCCGACAAACCGCGGCTCCCGCGCAAGAAAGAGAGGTGCCCCGGGAAAAACGAGACGATATACGGATCCGGCGGGACCTGAAGTGGTCCCATATAATGCCCCATCGGTGGCTTCGATCATCGATCCGTAGGGGATCCCATCCGGATCGGGAAAATCGAGTAGTGCCGTTAGCAGTCCTGCGGGAGTCATTTTGAAAACAATGCCTTTTCCATGGGCTCCACCTCCCGAGGTTGTTCCGTAAAAGTTTCCATCCCCGGCTTGGGTCAGACCCCCGCGCGGCAGCCATCCGATACCGGTGCTCTCGGCTGCAAATGAGAATTCCGCCAGAGTAGTCAGAACCCCGGCGGGACTCATTCTGAAGGCTGTCCCCAAGGTGTTAGAGCCGCCGTAATAGGTGGTGCCGTAGAAATTCCCATCACTTGCTTCCAGTAGCGGGGCTTCAGGATTCCTGCCTTTGTTGCTTTCACCGTTGTTGGTGAATTCGACCAGCGTCGTAAGTGCGCCGGCTGGGTCGATTTTGAAAATGGTTCCGAAATTCGGAGTTCCGCCGAATGCGGTTGAGCCGTAAAGGTTTCCAGCGGTATCCTGGATCAATGAGGCACGGGGGAAGAGACCTTTGCTGACTCCATCAATTCCTGTGAACTCAACCAAGGTTGTCAGGATGCCTGTGGACGTAAGCAGGAAGACCGTGCCAAGGCCGTTGCCGCCCCCTTGTTCTGTCGTTCCGTAGAAGTTCCCGTCGCTGGAAAGAAAAAGTGCTGCTTTGGGAAAGCTTCCCTTGTTGGTACCAGTGTTGCCGGTGAATTCGATTAAAGTCGTCAGCACTCCGGCAGGGGTTACCCGAAAGATCGTACCCAGGCCATTTATACCGCCGAGAGATGTCGTCCCATAAAAGTTTCCATCGCTACCCCGCACCAGTCCTGCGATTGGACGACTTCCCTTGTTATCGCCATGATCTCCGGTGAAAACAACCAGGTTGGTCACCAGTCCCTCTGGGGTCATGCTGAAAACGGTGCCATGGTCGAACCCTTCGTCACCCTCGGTCGTTCCGTAGAAATCCCCATCGCTGCCCTGTATCAATGGCGCTTCCGGACGGCTGCCCTGGCCATTGCCCTCGTTTTTGAACTTCACGAGAGTCGTGAGTCCTCCAAAAGGTGTCACCCGGAAAATGGTACCGTTGAAGTCGATCCCTCCTGAACTCGTCGTGCCATACAGGAGGCCATCGTCACCTTGGAAAAGGTCAGCCTTCGGTCTTGTGCCTTTCTCTTCCGACTCGCTCTGCGTGAACTCCACGAGAGTCGTGAGTCCACCTGTGGGAGTCATCCTGAAAATCGTGCCGTTGACGAAGTTTTCGGGTCCGAATACAGATCCGGTGAGGGTCGTTCCATAGAAGTTCCCATCGTCTGCCTGGACGAGTGCGGACTCGGGCAGGCCTCCCTGGTTGAAATCTCCGCCGCCGGTGAATTCCACGAGTGTGGTAAGGCTTCCGGCAAGGGTCACTTTGAAGACCGTCCCTGAGCCGCTCGCTCCACCGTTGCGTGTTGTTCCGTATAGTTTTCCGTCGGTTCCTTGGACCAGCGCCGCTTCGGGAGAGCGTCCTTTGTTGATGACTCCATTGTCAGTGAATTCCACCAGGGTCGTCAGTTCTCCCGCAGGCGTCATTCTGAAGACCGTGCCGTTGTCACCGTCATCCAGTTCTCCTGAAGTTGTTCCGTAGAAATTTCCATCGTCGGCTTGAATCAGTGCGGCTTCCGGTTGGCGGCTTCTGTTGGTTGTTTCGCTGCCAGCGAACTCAACGAGGGTGGTGAAGGTTCCGTCAGGTGCCATTCGGAAAGCGGTTCCAAAGCCGGTTCCAAAATTTCCCGAACCGCCGAACCTTGTGGTTCCGTAAAAATTGCCGTCGCTAGCCAATATCAACTCCGCATTTGGTTGCCTTCCTTTGCTTGAGCCTGCGCTTCCGGTGAACTCGACCATGGTCGTCAGAGTGCCGGTTGGTGTAACCATGAAGATGGTGCCTAATCCAAGAGCT
Organism: uncultured Verrucomicrobiales bacterium; assembly: GCA_905478925.1. GTDB lineage: Bacteria > Verrucomicrobiota > Verrucomicrobiia > Verrucomicrobiales > Akkermansiaceae > Luteolibacter. The sequence goes on along the minus strand of CAJQKQ010000114.1, from coordinate 3,929 downwards.
CCACCTAACGAGGTTGTGCCGTAGAAATTACCGTTGCTACCCTGGACGAGTTTCGCGCGCGGCAAACTGCCGATGTTTGCGCCACTGTTGCCTGTGAATTCAACCAAGGTGGTGAGTTCTCCAGAAGGAGTCATTTTGAAGACGGTGCCGAATCCATTCACCCCGCCTCCCGAAGTAGTCCCGTAAAAGTTCCCATCGCTCCCCTGCACAATACCGGCATCAGGAGATCTTCCCTTGTTGGAGGGGTTTGCCGCAATGGCATCCGTGAAGCTATGGACTTCCTCGAAAACCTGAGCCTGGATTGCAGGAGGCGTGTTGATAAAAAACACCAAAAAAATAAGCAAGGCCTTGGGGTTTAAGGCGATGGTGATTTTTTCAGGTGTTCTTCTAAACATTGGGTCGAGAAGTTCTCGATGCCATCGTATACATTTAATTTTCCTTGGCAAGCAGGCAGGGGACTGCGCATCCGCTGCGTTTTTGGGACAAATGGAACCGCGACTTATGGCAATGAAACCTCGATCCGGTAGTAGGCGCTGCCTGCGGGGGCGGTGGTGTCTGTGAGTGTGACCGGTCCGTCGCTGGCGAGGCTCGTTTGGGTTGCGACGGTGGCCCACGTTTCGCCAAGGCTGGTGTTGCGCTGGAGTTTGTAGATACGGCCTGCCTTGCCGGCGAGGGTAACTGTGAAGGTGCCGCCGGATTTCGTGGGCTCGGTAATTTCGAGGAAATCTCCGGAGTTGTTCGGGTCGGTTCCGGCGGTGAACTCATCGATGTTTTTCACACCGTCCTTGTCGGGATCGGCTCCGTCTGCGGCATCGCCGGTGTTGGTGGTGGTTTGGAAGTTTTCCTGGCGCCATGTGTCTAGTGGGCTTGTTCCGGAATCCTGCAAATAGGTGAAAGTCACGGTGGTTAGTTTTCCGCCAAAGACCACTACTGGGGAAATGGGTGGGACGAAGAATCCAGGGACGGTGTTGAGGTTCAAATCGTAAGTGCCTGCGGCGAGACCGCTTTTTTGGTCGGAACTTTGGCGAAAGGAGATTTCAGGGCTGAGTTGCCAAGCGGCTCCGACGGCTCGTGCTTCTGCTGGCTCGATGATGACCTTGAGTGCTCCGGCTTGAGCCGCATTTAGATTTCCTGCGACACTGGTGTGGGTGATGCCACCGCCGGTATTGTTGTCGCCGCCGTTTCCGCTGACTTCGGCACGGAAGAACAGATCGACCACAGCACTGTCGATGGCGCGGACGACGGTCTGGCCAGATCCACCGAGATAGATCGCGGCGGGGAGGAAGGATCCGCCCTGATTTCGGATGAATAGCGGGCCGCCAGAGATGCCACCGAGACCACGGACTTCGGTAGTTGTCCATGTTTGGCTAACGATGACGGTTTCGCCGGGAGCTGCGGGCAGCGCTGCGGTAGGGCTCAGCACTGGGGTGGGTGTCAGCGCGGCGCTAAAAGTGGCGGAGGCGTGAAGTTTTCCGACATCGCCAGCAGCGATTCCGTCTACGGGGTAACCTACGAGCATCTTCGGCTCGGTGGAGGTGAGGAACTCGTTGTCGTCGCCCGAATCGGAGGCGAGGTATCCCCCGTATCCGCCACGACCGGCTTCTTCATTGAAGTAGAGTGCAGCGTAGTCGAGGTGCTGTGAGTGTGCTGATCCTTCGCCTGGGCTGTTATCGATGCCCCTTTGGGCGGCGTAACCGGCAGCAAGATAGTAGCCACGTGGCACCTGCGGCTTCGGCTCGTGGGTGTCGGTGTGCCTTTGAAAAAACCACTGTATGTCAGTGATAAAGCTCAGGGAGCCATCATTGAACACCACGTGCCCGGCCGTCGCGACCACCCGACGTTTTACCACGAAGCCAGTGCTCGACCCTGCCCCTGTGCGGATCTGCCCGAGGTAGGCGTATGGGAGATCCTCGTTCGTTGAAACATCGCTGAAAGTCTGTGGCAGAGGAGGGGAGCCGCCGGAGGTGTTCGCCGTGAAATAGGTGAGCGAAATATTTTGCGCATCGTCCGTCCCGATTTCTACCGAGGTGGTAGCCGGAGTCTCGCGTCCGGTCACCGGCTTGCACTCTACCAGATAGCTACCTGCCGGGAGATCAGTTTCGTTTGTCCCACTGTCGCGCCAGGTCGATTCTCCGACGATACGCCACTGTGTCCGGTCGGCGACTGGAACCGAAACCGCCGAGAGCTCGTCGGGTTTCAGATTGACAGTGAGGGAGCTAGTGCTAACCACCGAGGTCGAGAAATAGATGCGATCCAGTATGATATTTTCACTGCTGGTCACCTCCACTGTTTCCGAAGCAGGGCGGATGAAGCCGGGCACAGGGATAAACTCAATCACACGTTGTCCTGTCGCCAGGTTGCCGGAAGGTATGCCGGAGTTGAGCCACTTCGTGTCGCCGGTGAAACGCCAGGCACCGACTGCCGGGGGACTGAAGTTCACCGTCACCGTGCCGTCGCTGTCTGGTGGTAGATCGGGAAAGACCTGCACCAGACCGGAGAGGATGCTGAGGCTGAAAGTTTGCGATGCACTCAAGGCTGGATTCAGAGCTGTGCTACCCGGCCCCGGGGCTTTGATGCGGACATGGTAGGTCGTCCCCTGGGTCAGGCCGGTCAGGGTTGCGGCGACCGCCACCGGCAGGTCGCCTGAAACGGAGGACGGTGTGGCGGTGAAGCTGTTCGGAAAATTGATCCCGTCCGTCCCGTATTCGAAGGAAACGTCCGCGCTGCTCCCCTCCGGATCGACAAAACCGGTGACCCGCGCACGGGTCGTCGAGAGCGCGGTGGCACCCGTAATGGTCGCAGTCGCGGGTGTCAAGGTACGGAAGCTTTGGGTACCGCTGGTGACGGTACCACCAGCATTCGTCGCCACGATACGGTAAAAATAGCTCTGCCCTTGATTCAATCCAGCGATTGCCGTGCTCACCGAAATGGTCGTATTCCCCGTCACATACGCAGGATCGGCCGCGGCACTGTTAGGGAAGCTGTTTCCGTCAGTCCCCCATTCGAAAACCACGGTCGCATCGTGATTGCGAGCGTTGACCTGCCCCTGCAATCGCGCGCTGGTTGGTGTAAGCTCCCCGGCTGCCGTAATGGTCACTGTCGGCTCCGAAAGTATCGCAAAGCTCTGGATCGGACCGACAGTTTCACCAAAATTATTCGTTGCTCGAAAACGATAGTAGTAGGTGGAGCCGGGGTTGAAGCCCGACAGCGTCCTTCCGACCCGGATCTCTTGGTAGCCGGTCATACTCGGCGGAATGACCAACGAGTTCGGGAATTCAATGCCATCACTGCCGTAATCAAGTGAGACCGTTGTGGCTGCGCCACGCGGGATGATTTCACACAGCAGGTCCACGCTCGTGGTCGTCAACCCCTCGGGCGGAAAAAGGTTGATCCCCGGTTTTCCAGGAGTCGTCATTCGGAAGACCGTGCCGAGGTTGCTCGCGCCGCCCTCACTGGTCGTCCCGTAGAGGTTCCCATCGCTACCCTCCACCACGCAGGCTTCGGGTTTGCTGCCCGGGTTGGCGCCTGCGGTGCCGGTGAACCCGACCAGTGTTGTCAGTTGCCCGCCGGGCGTCATCCGGAAGACCGTGCCGAGGTTGCTCGCGCCGCCCCCACTGGTCGTCCCGTAGAAGTTCCCAGCGCTTCCCTGCATCAGGCCAGCCTTGGGATTGCGGCCTGGGTTAGCGCCTGCGGTGCCGGTGAAGTCGACCAGCGTCGTCAGTTGCCCGTCAGGTGTCATCTTGAATGCCGTGCCGTAGCCGCTCGCACCGCCAACCCAAGTAGTTCCGTAGAAGTTCCCATCGCTTCCCTGCACCAGACCGGCCCTGGGGTAGCTGCCGGGGTTGGCGCCTGCGGTGCCCGTGAATTCGACCAGCGTCGTCAGCCCCCCCCCCCGGCGTCATCCGGAAGACCGTGCCAAAGCCGCTTGC
>CAJQKQ010000113.1 GCA_905478925.1 uncultured Verrucomicrobiales bacterium | reverse complement strand
TTCAGTCGCCACTAGTCTTAATTCAGTCGCCACTAGTCTTAATTCAGTCGCCACCAGTCTTAATCTAGTAACGGAGCCTTGAAATTTCTAATCGTCGGCGCTGGCTTCTCAGGGATCGTAGCAGCCCACCGGCTCTCGAATGCCGGGCACAAATGCACGATCGTCGACCGCCGACCGCACCTCGCCGGAAACGCCCACGACTCCCACGACAAGGCAGGCGTCCTGACCCACAACTACGGGCCGCACTACTTCCGGACCAATTCCCAGCGCATCGTCGACTACCTGTCGCAGTTCACCGATTGGCATCCAGTCGATTACACAATCAAGTCCTTCACCGAAGGCAAACATTGGCCGTTTCCGATCAACCTCAATACCTTTGAGGAACTCATCGGAAAGCCTGCCACCGCTGCCGATTTCGAACGATACCTTTCAGAAAACCGCCACGACATCCCGGATCCAAAGAATTCCGAGGAAGTCATTCTCTCCCAGGTCGGTTCCCGCCTCTACGAACTGTTCTTCGAAGGCTACACTCTGAAACAATGGAAGCGACATCCGCGCGAACTTGATCCCTCCGTCTGCGGGCGCATCCCAATCCGCACCAACCGCGACGACCGCTACCTCTCCGAATCATTCCAAGCGCTCCCGAAAAACGGTTACACCGCACTCCTCGAAAACATTCTCGCCGATTCGCCGGGCACCACCCTCCACCTCAACACCGATTTCCAAGAGGCACGGGAGAAATTCCCCCACGACCACCTCATATTCACGGGAGCCATTGACGAATATTTCGGGCGCCGCTTCGGCCCGCTCCCTTACCGCTCGCTGCGCTTCGAGCACGAATCCTTCTCAGGCCGCGAACTCAGGGAGCGCGAGCCGATTTCCGGAAAACCCGGTTTCTGGCAGCCCGCAATGCAGGTGAACTATCCGGAAAAGGACGTCCCCTTCACCCGCATCGTTGAGCTGAAACACGCAACCGGGCAGCAGATCGCAGCCACGACCATCGTCCGCGAATTCCCCGACGACTGGGATCCATCCAAGGAGCCTTACTACCCAGTTCCCGCACCGGACGCTGCAGCCGCCTACAGGAAATACGCGACGCTGGCGGAAGCCGAAACGAATACGACGTTCATCGGCCGCCTCGCCACCTACCGCTATTACAACATGGATCAGGTCACTGGCATGGCTATCGCCGCCGCCGAGAACCTGATCAAGCGTTTCGCGTAGCGACGATCTCCAGTCGCCGTCTCCCTCACCTCATTTCCTCATGAACAAAATCTTTATCTCCGGCCATCGTGGCATGGTGGGCTCCGCGCTCATCCGCAAGGCCACTGCCCTCGGGCTGGAAACGCTCGTCGCCACCCGCAACGAACTTGACCTCACAAACCAAGCAGATGTCTTCGATTTCCTAAAAACGAACGCTCCGGACACAGTCATCATCGCGGCGGCAAAAGTCGGTGGCATCCACGCGAACTCCACCTATCCCGCCGATTTTATCTACGAGAACCTCACCATCGCGGCGAACCTCATCGAGGGCTCCCGCCGCGCCGGTATCCCCCGCGTCCTTTTTCTCGGTTCCTCCTGCATCTATCCGAAAATGGCGCCCCAGCCGATGCCGGAAGACTGCCTTCTGAGCTCACCGCTCGAAGTCACCAACGAGGCCTACGCCATTGCGAAAATCGCCGGCCTCAAGATGTGCCAGCACTACCGCGCCCAGCACGGACTCCTCTACCACTCCGCCATGCCGACCAACCTTTACGGCCCCGGCGATAACTACCACGCGGAAAACTCCCACGTGATCCCCGCCCTCATCCGCCGCTTCCACGAAGCGAAGGAAGCCAACGCACCTTCCGTCACGATCTGGGGAACCGGCACCCCTTGCCGCGAATTCCTCCACACCGACGATCTCGCCGCCGCCTGCTTCCATCTGCTTTCCCTGCCCAACCCGCCCGATTGGGTCAACGTCGGCACCGGCTCCGACCTGACCATTCTCGATCTCGCGAAACTCGTCGCAAAAACCGTCGGCTACTCCGGCGAGATCCTGACCGACCCATCAAAACCAGACGGAACACCGAAAAAGCTACTCGATATCTCCCTCATCCAATCCACTGGTTGGTCTCCCGAAATCCCCTTCGATACCGGTCTAATCGAAGCATACCGGGATTTTAAAACTTCCCTCGCAAGCGGCGACGCAAGGCTCTGAAGCGGAGCACTCATGGCCAAACGCTCGCGAACAAGCGAAGAGCTGAGAGCTGAGAGCTGAGAGCTGAGAGCGAAGAGCGAAGAAAAATTCCCCGCTCCCCACTCCCCGCTCCCCGCTCCCCGCTCCCCGCTCTCCGCTAAACCACATGGATAGCCCCTTTCGTTTTCAAAACCTCGAAATCTGGCAGCGATCCGCCGCAGCCAGCATGGAGCTCTTTGCCCTTGCCGATCAGATCGAGTCCATGAAGCACTTCCGTTGGGCCGAGCAGTTGAGATCCGCCGTGCTCAGCATCACCAACAATATCGCCGAAGGCTCCGGAAGTTATTCGAAACCTGAATTCGCCCAGTTTCTCAACTACTCGCGGCGCTCAATATTCGAAACCGCCAGCATGCTCATCATCCTGGAAAAAGAGTTCCATCTCTCCGCCCCCCTCCCTGCGCTCCTCCAAGAACTCGACGAAATTAGCCGAATGATCACAGCCTTTCGCAAAACTCTCCTCTGAGATAGCTGAGAGCTGAGAGACTGGAGTAGACAAACAAATCTACAACAGACTTTCCTCTTCCTCCAACATCAACCTCGTCTTTCCCTCTGCTCTAGCTCCTACGCTCTTCCTCTTCGCTCCCATCTCCAACCTCTCAGCTCTAACCTCTCAGCTCTAACCTCCCAGCTCCCACCTCACCACCATGAAAAAAGCACTCATCACAGGAGTCACCGGCCAGGACGGCTCCTACCTCGCGGAACTTCTCCTCGAAAAAGGTTACGAAGTCCATGGCATCAAACGCCGTGCCTCGCTCTTCAACACCCAGCGCGTCGACCACATCTACGAGGATCCCCATGTAGAACACTCACGCTTCAAGCTCCACTACGGCGACCTCACGGACTCCTCGAACCTGACCCGCATCATTTCCGAAATCCAGCCGGACGAAGTCTACAACCTCGGCGCGCAGTCACATGTCGCGGTATCCTTCGAAGCCCCCGAATACACCGCCGACGTCGATGCGATGGGAACCCTGCGCATGCTTGAGGCGATTCGCTTTCTCGGGTTGGAAAAGAAAACACGTTTCTACCAGGCCTCCACCTCAGAGCTATACGGGCTCGTCCAGGAAACCCCCCAGAAGGAAACCACCCCTTTCCACCCGCGCTCCCCGTACGCCGTCGCGAAAATGTATGCCTACTGGATCACCATTAACTACCGGGAATCTTACGGCATGTATGCCTGCAACGGCATCCTCTTCAACCACGAGTCCCCCCGCCGCGGCGAGACCTTCGTCACCCGCAAGATCACCCGCGCCTTCGCAAATATCGCCCAAGGGCTCGAGGAATGCCTGTTCCTCGGAAACATGGATGCACTCCGCGACTGGGGTCACGCCAAGGACTACGTCCGCATGCAGTGGATGATGCTGCAGCAGGACGAACCCGATGATTTCGTGATCGCCACCGGCAAGCAAATCTCCGTCCGCGAGTTCGTCCGAATGTCCGCCAAGGAGGCCGGCATCGAACTTGAGTTCTCAGGCAAGGGAACCGATGAGATCGCAACCGTCGTTTCTGTGGACGAAAACCTCGCGCCCAAAGCCAAATCCGGAGATGTCATCGTCCGCGTCGACACCCGCTACTTCCGCCCCGCCGAGGTCGAGACACTCCTCGGCGATCCGACCAAGGCGAAGGAAAAGCTCGGCTGGATCCCCGAGATCACAGTCGAGGAAATGTGCGCGGAAATGGTCGCGGCCGATCTCGATACGGCCCGTCAACACGCCCTCCTCAACGCCCACGGCCACCACATCGCCGTCTCAAAGGAGTAGCGCAAACCGGAACCCCTCCGGCAAAAAATCGAAACTCTCTCACCGTGCGCAAAGTTTTCGTCTCCGGCGGCTACGCCCTCTACCTTTTCGCAGAACCCGCGGATCGCACCGCCGCCATTGCCAGAGCCGAATCCCTTCGCGAAATCGAGCCTTTCTAACGGGTCAAAAATCAACCGAGCAACGTAGTGGCGATCTTCGGTCGCCTCCTCTACCTACGCGATAGCGCTTCCTAGAACTCAAAAAAAAAAAGCCCCGCGACGCCTCCCACCTCCTGAGCTTCTGCCGTTATGAATCAAATCCCTTCATTCATTCTTGATCAACAAGAAGCCGTTCACCGCTTGTGCATGAAACTCTCGATCTCCGAATTGTCTGTATTTGGCTCGGCCATACGGGCGGATTTTAATCCTCAAGAAAGCGACTTGGATTTCCTCGTCGCCTTCGAAGACCCCGAAGCACCGGGTATCTCGGACCGATATTTCTCCCTAGCGGATGGTCTCGAACAGATATTCCAATGCCCGGTGGATCTTATCACCAGGCAGTCGATCAAAAATCGTATTTTCCTCGAAACCGTCAATTCCACAAGTCAGCCGCTCTATGCCGCCTGAGACTCGCAAGCTTCTAATCGACATCCAAGATGCGGCTGCCGAAATTCTCCAATTCACTCTTGGGATGGATTTGTCGGCCTATCGCAAGGATGCCAAATGCCGCGCCGCGGTGGAAAGAAAGTTCGAAATCATGGGTGAAGCCTGCACACGTATCAGAGATCGGGTTCCGGATGCTTTCGCGAAACTCCCCTATGGACCTCAAGTCATTGGATTAAGAAATCGCGTCATTCACGGATACGACAGCGTCGATGATTCGATTCTCTGGGATGTCGTCTCAACACACCTCAACGATTTCGTCGCTCAGGTCGAGGCTCTCGCCAGCGAATAATCCCGCCTCCCGACCTCCCGACAGGAGAAAGCAAAGAGCCTAGAGCGAAGAGATAAACGCGGTGGCCACCCGTTTAACGGATAACGTCTAACTCCTCTCCCACTGATCACTCGGCACTCGGCACTCTCATCCTCCCCGACCTCCCCGACCTCCCGACCTCCCGACCTCCGAAGCCTGATCGCGTGGGGCGCAGCCCTTTACGCGACCTTCCGCCCCCCGCCCTCTTCCTTGAAATTTTTACCCGTCATCGGCCTGCCCGTCGCTGCCACCGACTACACCAGTGCCATCTCCTGGATCTTGGAAAAAGCCACGCGCGCCGACCGCCCATACGCCGTCGAGGCGGCCAACACACACGTCGCTGCCCTCTCCCGCAGCGATGCGGATTTCTCCGAATCGATCCGCAAGTTCGACCTAATCACCCCGGACGGGATGCCGCTCGTCTGGTCTCTCAACGCTCAACTCCCTGCCAACGAAAAGCTCACCGACCGGGTCTACGGACCGACCCTGATGCTCAAAACCATCGAAGCCTCGGCCACAGCCAATTCGAGCTACCGCCATTTCCTCCTCGGCGGCCAGCAAAGCACCCTCGATAAGCTGATCACGAAATTCTCCGGCGATTTCCCCGATGCGACAATCGCCGATGCCTATTCGCCGCCCTTCGGCGAATGGCCTGAACATGAGAACCAATCCATCATCGCGCGCATCCGCGAGTCAGGTGCCAACCTCGTCTGGATCGGCCTCGGCTGCCCGAAACAAGAGCACTGGATCGCTCGCAACAAGCACCTCCTCCCCCCCGCCGTCTACTTCGGCATCGGCGCCGCCTTCGCCTTCCATGCCGGAGAAGTCAAACAGGCACCCGCCGCCATCCAGAAGTCCGGCCTCGAGTGGGCCTACCGTCTCGCGATGGAACCCCGCCGCCTGTTCAAGCGCTACTTCACCTACAACTCCCTTTTCCTTTTCCACTCACTCCGCGACCACATGCGCGATTGAATCTTGCCAAAAAACGGAGCGCTGACTTTAGTCGGCGTGACCTTCGACCTTCGACCTTCGACCTTCCGTCAGGAGAAAGCAAAGAGCCTAGAGCGAAGAGATAAACGCGGTGGCCACCCGTTTAACAGATAACGTCTAACTCCTCTCCCACTGATCACTGATCACTGATCACTGATCACTGATCACTGATCACTGATCACTCGGCACTCGGCACTCGGCACTCTCATCCTCCCCAACCTTCGACCTTCGACCGAAACACCGAACCTCTTCCTTAGAGTTTAAAGTTTATGAAAATCTCCTCCATCTGCTGCCTCGGCGCCGGCTACGTCGGCGGCCCGACCATGGCCATGATTGCCGCCAAATGTCCGGACATCGATGTCACGGTCTGCGATATGAACGCGGCTCGAATCGACGCCTGGAATTCGGACACGCTGCCCGTTTATGAACCGGGACTGAAAGAGATCGTCGAGTCATCGCGCGGCAGGAACCTACACTTCAGCACGGATATCAAAAAATCCATCGCCGCCGCCGATCTCATCTTCGTCTGTGTCGGCACCCCCACGAAATCATACGGAATCGGCGCAGGCCGCGCCGCAGATCTCCGCTACATCGAGTCGGCGGCGCGCTTGATTGCGGAGGTCTCCGAAGGCAACAAGATCATCGTCGAGAAATCCACCATCCCGGTAAAGACCGCCACCGCGATCCAGACGATCATCTCCGCCAACTCCACGGGAAACGCCACCTTCCAGGTTCTTTCCAACCCCGAGTTCCTCGCCGAAGGCACCGCCGTCTCGGATATGGAAAACCCGGACCGCATCCTCATCGGCGGCGAGCAAACACCCGAAGGACAGGCAGCCCTCGAGGCACTTGTCTCTGTCTATGCAAACTGGGTGCCGCGCGAACGCATCATCACCACCAACCTCTGGTCCTCCGAACTTTCCAAACTCGTCGCCAACGCCTTTCTCGCCCAACGCATTTCCTCAATCAACTCCATCTCCGCACTCTGCGAGGCCACCGGCGCTGATGTCGACGAAGTCGCCAGAGCCATCGGCAGCGACTCCCGGATCGGTTCGAAATTCCTCAAAGCCTCGGTCGGATTCGGCGGTTCTTGTTTCCAGAAGGACATACTCAACCTCGTCTACCTCTGCGAATCCTTCAACCTCCCCGAGCCTGCTGCCTACTGGCGCTCTGTCGTCACCATGAACGACTGGCAGAAATCTCGCTTTGTGGAAAAGATCGTCCGCACTCTCTTCAACACGGTCTCCGGCAAACGTGTCGCGATCCTCGGCTTCGCCTTCAAGAAGGACACCAACGACACCCGCGAATCCCCCGCGATCAACATCTGCCGCGACCTCGTCGCCGAAAACGCCCACGTCGTCATCTACGATCCCCGCGTCCCCAAGGAAACCATCCACCGCGACCTCCTCGAAGTCGGCGTCCCCCAGGACATCATCAATTTCAACGTCGAGATCGTCTCCGACCCCTATGAGGCCGCCAAAGGTGCCCACGCCCTCGCCACCCTCACCGAATGGGATGAATTCCGCGACTTGGATCTCCCCCGCATCCACGACCTCATGCTCAAGCCCGCCTTCCTCTTCGACGGTCGAGCCATCCTCCCCGTCGAAGCTCTCGCAAAACACGGCTTCGAAGCCTTCATCATCGGCAAAGGCCAATAGCCCCGTCGAAGGTCAAACAGTCCGAACCTCTGAAAGTCAACTCGCCCGCCCGGGATAACCTTCCGACAGGAGAAAGCAAAGAACCTAGAGCGAAGAGATAAACGCGGTGGCCACCCGTTTAACGGATAACGTCTAACTCCTCTCCCACTGATCACTGATCACTGATCACTGATCACTGATCACTGATCACTCGGCACTCGGCACTCTCATCCTCCCCGACCTCCGACCTCCGAAGCCTGATCGCGTGGGGCGCAGCCCTTTACGCGACCTTCGACTCTTGCTTGGAATTTCAAATTTAAAGTTTAGGTTATAGAAATGAACATCCACCCCGAGTTCCACCGTTTTCTCAATCGCCACGACAAAGAGACCCTTCTCAAGCAGAAAGGCCTCGCCATCTGGATGTGCGGGCTCTCCGGCTCAGGCAAGTCCACCATTGCGAACGCCGCCGAGCGCGTCCTTCACCAACAGGGGCGTTTCACCATCATTCTGGACGGCGACAACCTCCGCACCGGGCTCAACACCAATCTCGGGTTCAGCGACGAAGACCGCCTCGAGAACATCCGCCGCATCGCGGAAACCGCGAAAATCCTCGTCGAGAACGGCATCATCGTTTTCATCTCCGCCATCACTCCGCGCGGAGAGCTCCGTGACCTTACCCGGGGTATCGTCGGGGAGAGAAACCTCTTCGAAATCTACGTCAAGGCCTCCTACGAAGCCTGCGAAAAACGAGACGTGAAAGGTCTCTACGCGAAGGCCTCACGCGGTGAGATCGAACATTTCACAGGCAAGGATGGTTCCTTCGAACCTCCCTCAACCCCGGACCTGACCATCGACACCGAGTCTCTTTCCGTCGAGGAGGCCGCAATCGATCTGCTCGAAGCAATCCTCCCGAAAATCAACCGTCCGTAGCTGCTGCGTCCCGCAGCAGGCCGTGCAAGCTGTGTCTCGCAGCGATTCCTTCTGCCACGATGTCCAATTACAATACATTAGTAATTCACCCTTTTTACTAATTATTACTTGACCGACCTATTTCCCTCGGTCACCACTTCTCACTTCGCCGGGGAAAATCTTCCACTGATCACTCGGCACTGATCACTTTCCACTCTCTCACCATGCCCAACTACAACCTCTCCCAGCTCGATCAGCTCGAAGCCGAGGCCATCTTTATCCTCCGGGAAACAGCCGCCCAGTTCGAGAATCCCGCCCTCCTTTTCTCCGGCGGCAAAGACTCCATCGTCATGGCATGGCTGGCGAAAAAAGCCTTCTGGCCCGCCCGCCCGCCTTTCCCGCTCGTCCATGTCGATACCGGCCACAATTTCGATGAGACGATACACTACCGCGATGAGTTCGTGAAACTGCTCCGCGCCCAGCTCGTCGTTGGCTCCGTCCAGGAATCCATCGACTCCGGCCGCGCCACCGAAGAAACCGGCCCCAACGCCTCCCGCAACAAGCTCCAGACCGTCACCCTCCTCGACACCCTCGAGAAGCACAAATACGACGCCGCCCTCGGTGGTGGACGCCGCGACGAGGAAAAAGCCCGCGCCAAGGAACGTTTCTTCTCCCACCGCGACGACTTCGGTCAGTGGGATCCTAAAAACCAACGCCCCGAGCTCTGGAACCTCTTCAACGGCCGCAACAACCCCGGCGAGCACTTCCGCATCTTCCCGCTCTCCAATTTTACCGAAATGGATATCTGGATGTACATCCAGCGCGAGGAAATCCCCCTCCCATCCATCTACTTCGCCCACGAACGCGAAATCTTCGAGCGCAACGGCACACTCCTCGCCGTCACCGATTTCCTCAAGCCCCAGGAACATGAAACCGTCACCAAAGAAGTCGTCCGCTTCCGCACCATAGGCGACGCCACCTGCACCGGAGCCGTCCGCTCCACCGCCTCAAACCTCGACGAGGTCATCGCCGAAGTCGCCGCCGCCCGCCAGACCGAGCGCGGCACCCGCTCCGACGACAAACGCTCCGAAACCGCAATGGAAGACCGCAAGAAAGAAGGCTACTTCTAAAAAGTGCCGAGTGATCAGTGAGCCGTGATCAGAGAAGCTTCTGAATGCCCGCCGACCTATTCCTGAAAACTGAAAACAAGCAAACTCTTCCCACTGCTAACTTCCAACCTCCGACCTCCGAAGCCTGATCGCGTGGGGCGCAGCCCTTTACGCGACCTCCGACCCCCGAAGCCTGATCGCGTGGGGCGCAGCCCTTTACGCGACCTTCGACCAGAGCGCAGCGACTCTCCTCCCCCAATAGCCACACGCCCTCTTCCTTTCGAATTTAGATTTTAAGATTTATAGTTTCCCACCATATGGATTTATTACGTTTCACTACCGCCGGCTCCGTCGATGACGGCAAATCAACTCTCATCGGCCGCCTCCTCTACGATTCCAAATCCATCTTCGAAGACCAGCTCGAAGCAATGGAGGAATCCTCCCGCAAGCGCGGCGATGAAAACGTCAACCTTGCCCTCCTCACCGATGGCCTCAAGGCCGAGCGCGAACAGGGCATCACCATCGACGTGGCCTACCGCTACTTCGCCACCCCGAAACGCAAGTTCATCATCGCGGATACCCCCGGTCACACCCAGTACACCCGGAACATGGTCACCGGTGCCTCCACCGCCAACGTCGCCATCATCCTCATCGATGCCCGCAAAGGCGTGATCGAGCAAACCAAGCGCCATTCCTTCATCGCCAACCTCCTGCGCATCCAGCACCTCGTCGTCGCCGTCAACAAGATGGATCTCGTCGATTACTCGGAAGAAATTTTCAATAAGATCGTCGCTGATTTCCGCGAGTTCGCATCCCGCCTCGACAACATCGTCGAAATCACCGCCATCCCCATCTCCGCACTCAACGGCGACAACGTCGTCGATAAGTCCAAGAATATGGATTGGTACGAAGGCCCGACCTTCCTCTACCACCTAGAGAACGTCTATGTCGGCGGCGAGGAAAATCACGTCGATGCGCGCTTCCCCGTGCAATGGGTCATCCGCCCGATGTCCGATGAGTGGCACGACTTCCGCGGCTACGCCGGACGGGTCGCAGGCGGCGTATTCAGACCCGGCGACGAAGTCACCGTCCTGCCCTCCGGCTTCAAAACCAAAATCAAGGCCATCGCCGCCGAGGCGGGCGATCTCCCCGAAGCCTTCGCTCCGCAATCCATCTGCATGACACTCACCGATGAGATCGACATCTCACGCGGCGACACCCTGGTGAAGTCCAACAACCCGCCACACGTCTCACAGGATATCGAGGCCATGGTCTGCTGGTTTTCCAACAAATCCATGCCGCCAAAGGCGAAACTCATCATCCGCCACACCACCCAGGAAACCAAGGCCATCATCCAGGAAGTGAAATACCAGGTCGACGTCAACACCCTCCACAAGATCGAGGACGTCGACACCCTATCCATGAACGACATCGGCCGCATCACCCTCCGCACCGCCGTCCCGCTCATTCACGACAGCTACCGCCGCAACCGCAACACCGGCTCCTTCATCCTCATCGACCCCGGCACCAACGAAACCGTCGCCGCAGGAATGATCGTGTAATCACGCAAGCGCGCTGTCGAAAAGTGCCAAGGTCTGAAGGTCAAAAGTCCGAAGGTCAAAAGTCAAAAGTCAAAAGTCAAAAGTCAAAAGTCAAAGACTCAAAAAACGGAGCACTGACTTTCGTCGGCGTGAGCATCGACGCTCTCCCGAGCTCGGAGCTCGGAGCTCGGAGCTCGGAGCTCGGAGCTCGGAG
>CAJQKQ010000112.1 GCA_905478925.1 uncultured Verrucomicrobiales bacterium | reverse complement strand
CGGCTTGGGCCACCTTCATCTCGCGAACGGCGATCCTTGTCGGGATGTTCATTTGGCTCTACCGGGGAAAAGGGATGAGGGAATGGACGCCCTACCATTGGTTCAAGCGGCCGGTGCTTTCCGAGATCCGGCGCTTCCTCAGCATCGGTTTCCCCGCAAGCTTGCAGATGATCTGCGAGGTCTCGGCATTCTCCGCAGCCGGGCTGATGATGGGTCGCTTCGGGCAGACGGCGATGGCCGCCCATCAGGTCGCGCTGATGTGTGCGGCGACGGCGTTCATGGTTCCGCTGGGGCTTTCCATGGCACTGAGTGTTCGCATCGGCTCCGCAAACGGTGCCGGCCAACATCAAAGGCTGCGTAAGATCGTCGTTTCCGGGTGGTGGCTTGGGACGGGATGGGCGGCTGTTGGTGCGCTGTTCTTTCTGCTCTGCGGCACTTGGGTTTCCTCGCTCTTCATTGACGAGCTGCCGGTGATCGCGCTGGCTGCGAAGATTCTCGTGGTGGTGGGCGTGTTCCAGTTATTCGATAGCCTTCAGGTCGGTTCGGTGGCGATGCTCCGCGCGCTGCACGATACCAGGGTGCCCGCCATGATGGGCTTTTTCGCTTACTGGATCGTCGGGCTGCCGGTGGCTCTGGTGTTTTCCATGAAATTTGAATTCGAAGCGGTCGGCGTTTGGTGCGGATTGGCTACCGGACTGATCGTGGCCTGCGTCACCCTTGGTCCCCGTCTTTGGAAAATGACGGAGCCGAGAGCCGAAACCGGGCATTGAAGGTGTTCCGGATATGGACGGAGCTAAACCGTCAGCAGGGGGGGCGTGGGACCGGGGAGGGAATCACTCCCCGGAACCGGAACCCGAATCCGCCTTGATACGGCCGGCAAGGTTATTGCGAAGGCGCACAATGCGTTCATGGGATATCGAACCGAGTTTCCCAACCACCGCCCTTGCCGGGATTGTGGTGATCATGCCAAGCCGGATCAACGAATCGACCTTCAGCCCGCTTCGCCCGAAATCGGAATCCGTCCCGCGGAGCGCTTCATCGAATCCCAACACTTCGTGGCGTAGCTTGGAGCTGACACCTGAAATTAGCAGATCATCGAAAGGCGGAAAAGCAGTGAGAACGATCGCGGGCCGGGTCTTGATGCGGGTGTCGGATTGCTGCAGGCGGGCAAGGATCACATCGCCCGGATTCATGGATTCAGATCCGCTTCGGTGTATTCCACTTCATCTTCGCCGTACGAATCCGCGAAAGCCGTAGCAGCCAAGGCGAGGAAGTCCTCCCGATCGGGGTCGGTGTCCGCCAAGATCGTCACAAGCAAGCGTGTGTGCGGCCGGATTGTCACCTGTTCGTCGAGGAGAACCTGGTGGCCATCATAATGCGCGGCTATCGATGTTAAAGGCATGGCTCACACTACCAGACGATTGCGGCCGGGTCAACGCCGCTCGGGCGGGGATTCCCCCGGCTTCACAAATCCTCGACGTTCGGATAGACGGATTTTGAGCCACTGAGTCTCGTGGCGATCAGCGTGCAGGCAACCAGGGGTAAGCTCATCTGCCATCCCAGAAGTTCGATTCCCATCATGATGGAGGCGTAGGGAGTTTTCGTTGCGGCTGCGAAGAACGCGATCATACCGAGCCCCGCGAACAGATCCACGGGGGCGTTGAGAAACCACGCAAGTGAGTTCCCCAGCGCCGCGCCGATGAAGAACAGCGGAGTGACCTCGCCGCCCTTGAAGCCGGCGCTGAGTGTGACGACCGTGAAGGCGAGTTTCCAGAGCCATGCGCTTGCAGGCGCTTCCATGGAAGGGGACAGGAAGCGGGGCAGGGTGAGCGAATCCTTGTGCTCCGCTAGCACCCCGAGACCGAGGTAATCCCCCGTTCCCGCGAGCATGAACAAGCCCACAACAATCACTCCGCCAACCCCTGCTCGGAGGGCCTCGTGGGGGAACCACTCACGGAATTTGCTTGCGGTGAAATGGGATGCCGAGACGAAGAAGCGGGTGGCGAGAGCGAAGACCGCCACCGCAACTGCGAGTTTCCAAGCGATTGGGAGTAGGCCGGTGAGGGCGTTTTCCAAGCCGATTTGCGGATACGGAGTGTGGACGATGCCCCATGCAAGGCAGGCCTGATCCGCCGCCAGGGCGATCAGTAGGCAGGGGATGAGCTTCCGGGAAATGATGCGGTGGCTGGTGAACTCCAGCGCGAAGACCGCCCCGGCGAAGGGCGTGCCGAACACCGCACCGAAGCCCGCCGCGATACCACAGAACATTAGCAGGTTCATCGCCTCGCGGGTTTTCGCCACGTATTTTCCAATGCTTGAGCCGATCGCCGCGCCCATCTGCACGGCGGTTCCCTCGCGCCCTGCGGAGCCGCCGAAAAGGTGGGTTGTCACCGTCGCGATCAGGATGCTGGGCGCAAGGGCGAGCGGAACCGTCCTCTTGTCTTTATGGACGTTCCCTAGGATCGCATGGTTTCCCGAGCTCACAGTCTTGCCGAAATGGCGGTAGTAGAAGCCCATCGCGATCCCGGCGAAAGGCAGGAGGTAAATCAGCCACGGGGTGGCGAAGCGCTGGCGGGTCGCCGCATCGAGCCCCCACAGGAAAAGCGCCGCCGCCGAGCCTATCAAGGCCGCCATTGCGGCAAGGGCGACGATCCATTTCAGGGCTTTTGCGGGTGACATGGCTTCGCTTCGGAGTCTGGCAGGAGCGCTCCGGATGTGAACTTGAATCGCGTGTGATTTTTATCGGTGTTTCACCCGGTAGGGCTGATCCGGCTCGGTCAGCCCACTTCAAAAATCTGGCAGCCCGCCTCACCCACACGGAAGTGAGATCTCGGGGAAATGCGGTGTCTTGCCATGGGTTCACTCCCTTTCAGGGGATACGGCGCTCCCGTTTTTAATCAGGGCTGACCGAGCCGGATCATCCCTACCATGATTGAATGGCTTGGGCTGCGTCAGGCAAATGCACCGATAAAAATCACACCCACTTGAATCTTGGCAGAACGGCGTTTTCCACGAATGCTTGGCTCATGGGTGTCATGAAAGTGCGAGGGCTCAACGAGTTGATCGAACGCGTCGGTAAAGTGGATCGCGTCGGCATCGAGGAGCGAGTGGCGAAATACGGAACCCGTAGTATCAAAAAATCATCCAAGGTCTTCGGCTTGAAAATGGCCGTCAACATGGTCGATCTCACCACCCTTGAGGGCAATGACACCCGCGGGAAAGTCGAATCTCTCTGCCACAAGGCGCTTCGCCCCCACGACGACCTCGATGTCCCGACCGTCGCCGCCGTATGCGTTTATCCGGCGATGGTGAAACACGCTGCGAAGATTGTGAAAGGCACGCCCGTGCGCATCGCCTCGGTCGCCACCGCTTTCCCGTCCGGCCAAGCACCGCTCAAAACTCGCCTGGAGGAAGTGAAATCCGCCGTGAAGGACGGAGCCGATGAAATCGACATGGTCATCACCCGGGGCGCGTTCCTCGCCGGGGAAACCCGGCAGGTGCAGGACGAGATCGCCGCTGTCCGCGATGCCTGCGGCGAGGCGACTTTAAAAGTCATCCTCGAGACCGGCGAGCTCCAGACATACGACAACATCCGCGCCGCCTCTTTCCTCGCCATGGAAGTCCTCCGTCCCGGCGATTTCATCAAGACCTCCACCGGAAAAACCACGAACAACGCCACCCTCGGCAACAACCAGGTCATGCTCGAAGCCATCCGCGATTTCTATTTCGAAACCGGAACAGAGATCGCCATGAAACCCGCCGGCGGCATTCGCACCGCGAAACAGGCGCTCACCTTCCTCGTCGCCGTCAAAGAAACCCTCGGCGACAACTGGCTCAACAACACCCGCTACCGCTTCGGCGCCTCCTCTGTCCTCAACGACCTCCTCCGCCAGTTAGTGAAAGAGGAAACCGGCAACTACCAGGCACCCTATACCTTCAGCGAAGCCTCGGGCGGGTATTGAGGGTTACGAAGGCTCCGCCCAGTTTTCCAGTTGCAGCTCCGGGACACGCTCGAACTCCGAGGAATTGTTCGTGACCAGCGGGAGTTTCAGCGCGAGCGCCTGCGCCGCGATCAGGCAATCGAGCTCCCCGATCATTGTCCCAAGCGAACGCAGCCGCGCTTTGATCTGCCCGTAGTGCTCCGCCGATTCGGCTGTGAACGGCGTGATTTCGAGTGGCGCGAGAAAACGGATGAGGGCGTTGCGATTGCGCTCGGGCTGGCTGCTTTTCGATACGCCGAAATGGAGTTCCGCCACGGTGATCGCTGTCACCCCGATATCGCCCGGCTTGTATTGCTTGAACCGCTCGATCACATGAACCGGGCGGCGGTTAATGATATAGATGCAGATGTTCGTATCGAGCAGGGTTTTCAAAGTCCCTCCCGATCCGGCTGCACACCCTGTTCGCGCTCCACCATAAAGTCCGGGGAAAAATCCGCAGCCGCCTCGAAGAAAGAGTCCCAGCTGTCCTGAAGCGGACTCAAAACCACCGAATCGCCAATCTTCTGGATCAAAACGGCTTTCCCATCAAACCGGAATTTCTTCGGCAGCCTCACCGCCTGACTCTGGCCGTTCTTAAAGAGTTTCGCTTGCACGATAATAATAGATACTTTTTAGTATATCCTGTCAAGGGTGTCTCTCCCCTCCGTATCGCTCGATTTCAGACGAATATCCAGGAGATCCACCTCCTGAAGTGCCGGATATCGGAATCCCAAAGACTCCCGTGAAATCAGGATATCCAATTTTCCGGAAAGTCCAAACCTCCATCCCAAGCCTCCTGCAATCAAAAAGATGGAAGTCGAAGCAGGCGACGCCGAGGAAGCCGTCTGATCAAATTTCAGAGTATCCAACCGCGAATGAACGGTAAGCAGCAGACCCCTGAAGATGGCTCAAACTGGCAAGGAAGAAGAGTGGCGACCGAAGATCGCCCCTACATTCAGCTCGCCAAGCTGGGGGCAGAGTAAGAAAGTGGTGCGATGAGCGCGAAAACCAAGAAGCCGGTGGCTAGGGAGCTTTTGTTCGGGGATCTTTGGGAGTTCGATCCGGCGCCGGAATCGGCACCGGCGGAGATCAAGGCTCGCTACGGGCTGTTCATTGGTGGGAAGTTCGTGGCTCCGAAGTCAAAGAAGTATTTTGATTCGATCAGTCCGCGGAACGAGGAGAAGATTTCCGAGATCGCTTTGGCGAACGAGGCGGATGTGGATGCGGCTTATGCGGCGGCGGGAAAGGCTTTTCCGGCGTGGTCCAAGCTGCCGGGTGCGGAGCGGGGGAAATATTTATACCGGCTTGCGCGACTGTTGCAGGACAGGGCACGGGAGTTCGCCGTGGCGGAGACAATCGATGGCGGGAAGCCGATTAAGGAAGCGCGTGACTTCGATGTGCCGATGGCGGCGGCGCATTTCTTTTATCACGCTGGCTGGGCGGACAAGCTCAGCTACGCAGCTCCTGGCAAGAATCTAAAAGCGCTGGGCGTGGTGGGGCAGGTGATTCCTTGGAATTTTCCGCTGCTGATGCTGGCGTGGAAACTAGCTCCGGCTCTGGCGCTGGGAAATACCGTGGTAATTAAGCCGGCGGAGACGACCTCGGTGACGGCGCTGAAATTCGCGGAGCTGATCCGCGATGCAGGATTGCCGCCGGGGGTGGTGAACATCGTGACCGGATTCGGGGAAACCGGCGGAGCGATTGTGAAACATCCGGCTGCAGCAAAGATCGCTTTCACCGGATCGACGGCTGTAGGTAAATGGATACAGCGGGAGCTGGCGGGCAGCGGAAAGCGCCTGACGCTTGAGCTCGGTGGCAAGGGGGCGAATATTATTTTCGAAGACGCGGCGATCGACCAAGCGGTGGAGGGAATTATCAACGGGATTTTCTTCAACCAGGGACACGTGTGCTGCGCAGGATCGCGACTGCTGGTGCAGGAAAGCATCCAGCCAGAGGTGATGCGGAAACTCAAGCTGCGGATGAAAACCCTGAAGACCGGCGATCCGCTGGATAAGAACACGGATATCGGCGCGATCAACTCGAAGCAACAGTTCGAGAGGATCAAGGAACTCGTCGGAGCTGGAGTGGAGGATGGCGCGGAGATATTCCAAACGGAATGCAAGCTGCCGAGGAAAGGATATTACTTTGCCCCGACGCTGCTCAGCGGAGTGAGCCAGAGCCACCGGGTGGTGAAAGAGGAGATTTTCGGTCCGGTTCTTTCCGTGCTGACTTTCCGGACTCCGGAAGAGGCGGTGGAAAAGGCCAACAACACCGCCTACGGACTCAGCGCGGGGGTGTGGACGGACAAGGGATCCAAGTATCTCCAAGTCGCCAGCCAGCTGAAAGCGGGCGTGGTGTGGGGCAACTCGTTCAACAAGTTCGACCCGACTTCACCCTTCGGCGGCTTCAAGGAATCCGGCTTCGGCCGTGAGGGCGGGCGGCAGGGACTGCTGGAGTATGGGGAGCTGGTGTGACAGGAGAGGGGTCTCTCCGAGCGCCTGCACAAAGCCAGCCATTTCCCAGTCCTTATTTGAGGGATGGGGCTTAATTTTCGTGTCCCGCTATTTGCCTCCGGCTATCTCCACTTCGTTCCGGTTCCGCTTCGCACCGGTTGGCGGTCAGAGACATGCCACTCCCGCAGATGGGCTTTGATCGCTTGTGATTCCGTGTTTCCATCAACCCATGGAAACACGGCATTTTGACTTTGTGGTGATCGGCGGCGGAAGCGCAGGGTATGCGGCGGCGCGGACGGCGCGGGAGACCTTTGGAAACGTTGCGATCATCGAGGCGGCGGACAAACTCGGCGGGCTGTGCATCCTGCGGGGGTGCATGCCTTCCAAGACGCTGATCTATTCCGCCGAGGTGCTGCACCTCGCGAAGGAGGGAAAAAAATTCGGATTGAAGATCGGCGCGGCGGAAATGGACATGCCGGCGCTGCACCGGAGGAAGCTGGATGTGATCGGGGAGTTCGCCGATTACCGGCGCGATCAACTGAAGGCGGATCGTTTCCACCTGATCCGCGACCGGGCGTTTTTCGTGGATCAGAAAACGCTCGGTCTCGCGGGCTCCGGAGAACAGATCACGGCGGATCATTTCATGATCGCGACCGGATCGGCGGTGAACACTCCGGACATACCGGGGCTGCGGGAGATTCCGCACTGGACCAGCGACGATGTGCTGGATCTCGATTTCCTGCCGGAGTCAGTGATCGTCCTCGGTGGCGGGATCGTTGCCTGTGAGCTTGCCCAATTTCTGAACCGCGCAGGTTCGCGGGTCGTCCAGATCCAGCGCAGCGCATTCATCCTCAAGGAAACCTCGGAGGATGCGGCCGGTGTGGTGATGAAGGCTTTCCGCGACGAGGGGATCACTCTGCACACGGATACCGCACTGGAAAGCGTCGCCAAGGAAGGGGACGAATATGTTGTCCGTTTCAGCCAGGGCGGAAAACCGCAAGAAGCGAGGGCCGCGCACCTATTCAACGCCCTCGGCAGGAAGCCGAATGTCTCCGGACTGAAATTGGAAAACGCCGGGGTGAAAATACGCAAGTCCGGCCACATCGAGGTCGATGAAATGCAGCGGACAGACAACCCGAGTATCTATGCGGCGGGGGATGTATCGGGGCCGCATGAGATCGTCCATATCGCGATCATGCAGGGCGAGGTCGCGGCGCAACATGCGGCCGGAAAAACCCCAACTCCGGTGGACTACGATACCAGGACGGGTGTGGTGTTCACGGATCCGCAGATTGCCAGTGCGGGAATCCCTCTGGAGGAGGCGAAGGAAAAAGGCATACGGACAGTGGAGGCGGACTATCCGTTTGACGACCACGGCAAGTCCATCCTGATGGAAGCGAAGTATGGCTATGTGAAAACTTGGGCGGATCGTGACAGCGGCAAGCTGATCGGGGCCGAATGCGTCGGCAAGGATGCGGGAGAACTGATCCACGCGATGGCGGTGGCGATCAGCCTCCGGGCGACTCCGGCGGACTTGCTGAAAGTCCATTGGTATCACCCGACGCTCAGCGAGATCTGGAGCTACCCGCTTGAGGATCTGGCGGAGGATCTGGATGGCGGCACGCTTACTTAAGCGTCATGATCCACTTCGCGATGCCACGAGCTTGCTCTTTGGAAAGGCCGGGATTTGGCATCGCGGGCGGGAACCCTTCACCAACAGCCCTCCGACGACGAGTATGATTTTGACGGATCTCGGAGTCCTCATTTCTTCGCCCAACGTCCGAGGCCTGCCACCTACTGCGGGCAGCGGGACTTCGAAACAGGGTTAAAGGTTGTAGCGTTCATTCAGACTTCAAGTTCACAGCGGCAGTAGGTTGGTCAGCGCCGGCTTGTGTGTGCCCAGCATGGGCACGTTGTAAATGGGGTTCAAGTCCCCTGTAGAAATACCAGAACATGAAAATGAAGAAACTACCACCAGAGGCCAAGCGCGGAAGGGCGACCGACCGCGTGA
>CAJQKQ010000111.1 GCA_905478925.1 uncultured Verrucomicrobiales bacterium | reverse complement strand
GAGAAGATGCTAGATTCCGGACTCCCGGAAAAATACACCTCGGAGCTTTTCGAGACGAAGTGCGGCGCGCTCTTCCAACATGTGCTGGAGAAATATCCGGATCAGGGGGCGAGTGTGTATGGGGAGGTGGGGTGATTGGTCTGTCCACGGGGTCAGGTGCTGCATCGCAACATTTTCTTAATCTCATATTCGTTTTTGCCCCCTCATCCTGTCGTTTAAAAAACTCCCGATCAGGCGGCTCACCCCCAGAAGATCGACCCGGCGAGAAATATGTTTCTATGAAGCAACGATTCCTATTTCAGGGGAAATAAGACGAGGTGAGTTTCGCCAACTCATCCGCAGGCTCGGGAGGTGCCGAGGCCTGTCGGGAGACATCGACGAGGTAGTCGTCTTCGAGCCAGTTGCGGCCGAGAAGGAGTGGGTAAGTCATGTGGGAGCGATCCTTGAGATTGACGAGGACGGATTTGGCGAGGTCTTGGTGTTGGAGGGTGAGTTCCACGAAGACGCGCTGCTCGCTGCCGGTGGCGCTGCGGATGGTAGCGACCTTGGCGACGGGTCGGCGCACGGCTACCCGCTCGCCATCCGCAGCGACGAGGGCGAAGGTGACCGTGCCGTCTTTCACCCGGATGGACTCGGCGTGAAGGGAGGTGGTTCTGGCGCCGGTATCGACGCGACCGAGCAATCCGATCGAGGCCTCGGATATTTTCACCGTTTCGGTCGGGCCGATGAGGCGTTTGGTTTCCGGGGCGGCGGGACGCTGGAGCCATCCGATGCAAGCCACACACACCACGGCGATGAAAAGAGTTCGTTTCACGGTCATCGGAAGCTATTACGTGTTTCTGAAACAATTCTTTCCGAAAAAATCAATTTATCACCGCAAGTCCTTCGCCGACCAGGCGGACATTTTGTCAAAATGTCCCTACCTTCACCCGATGAGGTGGACCCCGCGCGCAATTGATGGGGTCGAATTGATGGGGTCGGTGGCCGCAATTTGAGATCGCTGGCGGCGCGGATGATTATGGCGGTTGCATTGAAAAACGGACGGCTGGGACAGCCACCGCCTGCGTTTTCCACCGCTTCGCGCACTAGCCCACTGCAGGGCGATGAGGAAATCTCGACCTCCTGACCGGAAACCGTGCCATTTCCGCACCATTCAATCAGACGCCTTGGCAGGATACAATTGGACGGGGCAGTATGATTCAATCAGACGCACCTTGCTACCTGCCCCGACACCTCGCCCCGATACTGGCAGAGGCACTGGAGGACACCCCGGTCGACTGCTGGCTGGCGGTTATCCCGGTGCCTTCTACCGATCCCCAAGAAGAGCCCGGAACCGGCAGCGGCAATACGTGAACTCGATCATCGAACGGGACATTCACGATGTTGCCGATGTAAAGGATGGGCGGGACTCCTTGAGTTTCTATGCAATCAAACTGCCTCGTTGCTGAATGTCACGGCCACAGCGAGTGCGCTCGCGCCGACATCAAGGCCGAGTTCAAAGTGAACCTCATCCTACTCGCCGAGAACGGGTGATCAAACGACTCCGCGAGCGCGGACTGGATATTGGGAAGAAGTCAGAGCCACCGATGAACGAGCAGAGCTGACTTCACCCTTGTGGCCACCCGCCATGCCAAGCTAGGGTTAGCTACTACTAGCGAAAGTAGTTACTGATATGAATTTCAGCGTAGCCAGAACACTTGGGTATTACCTTGGAGGCATTTGGACGGCTAGGGGAGGGCGCAAAAGAATTGAAGCCAAGCAGCTGAAAAACCTGCGCCATTTGGTAAAAAAGGCTCGTGGAAAGTCCCCGTATTTCAATGAGCTCTACCGTCATTTGCCTGATAGCAAAGTCATCAAGCTGAGTGATCTTCCGGTGACGTCAAAGATTGAGCTCATGGCTGACTTTGACCATTGGCTGACTGATCGGTCGTTGACCCTTGCCCAGGCGAGACAACACATGGAAAGCATGGACAACCTTGGGGTGCCGATTGGTGAGTATGCGGTGTTTCGAACCTCCGGGACCTCGGGAGAACCTGCGGTGATCGCCATTTCGGCCTCCATGCTTGAGTTTATCTTCGGACTGGCTTTGGCCCGGATGTCGCGGAGACAATTTCGATTCGCAAAAAAGATTGAGAGGTCGGGCACGAACGTGATCATCACGGGTGGCAACGGGCATTTTGTCGGTGCCGGTTTTGACCTACTCAGACAAAACCTAAAGATCCCCTTGAAGAGAGAGTTTCAATTCATTCCGGCGGAACAGGCGATCGATCAAACGATCAAACAACTCAATGAAATCACAGCGATGGCATCCATCGTCACATATCCCAGCATGCTGACGATTTTGACCAGGGAGCAAGAGCTTGGTCGTTTGAAAATTGAACCCGCAGCCATCAAAGTTGCCGGCGAAACATTCGCTCCGGAGCTTCGCAAGCGCGCCCAGAAAGCATTCCCATCCCTGCAGCTCGACATCCTTGACGCCTACGGCTGTACGGAATGCCTGTTCATGGCCTTTGAGTGTGATTGCGGCCGCCAACATGTTCCTGAAGACTGGGTCATCTTGGAAGCGGTGGATGAAAATTACCAACACGTCGCTGACGGGACATTATCGGCAACGGCTCTGCTCACGATCCTTGCCAATGAGGCCCAGCCATTTATCCGCTATGAACTCGGTGATCGCCTGCGTTTTTTTCCTGATCCCTGCCCATGCGGCTCCCCATTCAGAAGTTTTGAGGTTGAGGGGAGGCAAGCAACCGTCGTCCGGGTAGGAGATGTCACCCTGTCACCTTTGGCTTTTGATTTGGAACATGGACGTGCCCAGAGAGTGCAAATGATTCAAACTTCAGAAGATGTTTTTGAAGTCCGCGCCGAGCTTTTGACTAACGAAAACCCGGATCAGGTTTTTGAGCAGGTCATCCGGTCAGTAGCTGAGGTGTTTACAAAAAACGGCCTGTCGGATGTGAAGGTTCACAGAAGTGATGCTGCCCCTCAACTGACGGCTAGTGGCAAGTTTCATGAGGTGATCTCCCTGCCCTTGATCCCTGCACGCGAGCGCGGACTCGTTGCCGGGAATTATCCAGAGTAGGGGCATTGGGAGAGTTACTGGAGTTACTCCTGAAATTGCGATAGACTTGTCGTAGCAGCACAAACGAATTTCATTCACCGTCTCATGGCCTTTACCGAAAACGAAACCGCAGCAATCCTCAGCCAGCTGGAAGACGAGTTCTGGGCGCACCACCGTCCACCGCTCGAACTTCGCGATAAGCTGCGCGAAGGCCAGCGAATCGCCGGGCAGTCGATTGAACTGTTCCTGAATCGTCCCGCCTTTGAGGTTCCTGGCGACTGGATCGAGGAAGCGATTGCCAAAATTCGCTACTTCCGGTCGCAGGATGTTTGGGTGATTTACTGGCAGCGAGCCGACCTGAAGTGGCACCGCTACGATCCCTGTCCCGAAGTAGAAACTCTCTCGGAGGCACTCGCCACCATCCACGAAGACGCACACGCGTGCTTCTTTGGATGACTTGAATCAAGAGGAACCCGGATCGCTTGGACGGATGGTGAAAATGTTTCACTAGGACAGGCCGCCGAGATCGTCGACTCGCTGGAGGCTGCCCTCGAGCAATTCCGTGGGGTGGAGGATGCTCTGGAGAAGTAGGTTTGGATGCGAAGCTCCGCGCTGCCTTGAGCTGCGGCGGTGTGAGAGCTAGTATCCCGGTATGTGCACGGCGTTCGAGATCGGCAAAAGAAAAATGAAGGTGCTTCCGTGCGGGGTGAGCAAAGCGGCGGCGGAGAAGCTGGAGGTGACAGAAGGGCAACTGATGCGGCCGACGCTTTCCGCGCCGGTGATCGCGATGGACGGGGAGCTGGAGAAGATGCGTTGGGGCTTCCGACGGAAATTTAACAAGGCGGTGGTGAACGCGCGGGAGGATAAGCTGGGGGGAGGGATGTGGCGGGAGTCGATGGAGAAGCGCCGCTGCCTGATCCCGGCGACGGGTTACTACGAATGGAGCGGACCCACGGGCAACAAGCGAACCCACCTTTTCCGCCACGCGGAGGGCGACTGGCTGTGGATCGCGGGGATCTGGGAGGAGGATGCGGAGCTGGGTCGGTGCTGCAGCATGATCACGACAAGCCCGACCGGGGTGGTGCGCGGTGTGCACGACCGGATGCCGGCGGTGCTTTCCCCGGAGCAGACGGGAGTCTTCCTAGAGGGGAGGATGAAAACTTTTTCCCCGGCGGCTGGATGGCTGGCGGTGAGGGATGCGGTGAACCCGCTGACGGGGAGGAAGCCGGGGGCGGTGCAGGGGGAGTTGTTCTGAATGGTGGAAGTTTGCTAGTTGGAAGTGTTCAGGGTTCAGGGAAGATTGCTGATTGAAGACGGCTGCTTCCTGATACTTGGCCAATGATTATTGATTAAAGAGCGGGGGGCTTTGCGTATGGAAATGTCGTGAGCGAGCTGGACGGGGAAATGACAAAGGCGGCCGGGGCCGGTGCGAAGGGGGCGGAACGGCTTTCCGGGGTGGTGGCGGAGTGGGTGGAGCCGCGGGGTTTTGGCTGGGTGGAGTATGATGGAGATCGGCTGTTCGCGCATATTCGGGAGTTCCGGAAGGGGCGGGTGCCGGTGGCGGGGGATGAGGTGACTTTCGCGATGGGGCTGGATCCTCTGGGGAGACCTTGTGCGAGAAGCCTGATACTCAAGAACCAGCACGCAGGGCCGGGTCTGTGGTCGTGTCTGCAGCTGGCGGTGCTGCTGGTGCTGCCTTTGCTGGCGGGCTTGAAGCTGCCGGGGCCAGGCTGGGTGCTGCCGGTGGGAATGCTTATGATGTCGGTGCTAGCGTGGCGGACCTACCGGAGCGACAAGAAGGCGGCGGAGGATGGGGCGTGGCGCGTCTCAGAATCCATGCTGCACGCGCTGGAGCTCTTCGGCGGCTGGCCCGGGGCTTTCCTAGCGCAGAAGAGATACCGTCACAAGACCCGCAAGGCCAGCTACCAGGCGATCTTCCAATCCATCGTTTTCCTCTACCTGCTGGCGGCGCTGGATATCGTGATGGATCACGGTCTGTGGGATCAACTGGTGCAGATCCTCGATGAGAGCGGGGTGTTGGATTTGAAGAAGTGATTTCAGGGAAGGTTGCTGGTTGGCGTTTTGAGTTTGAAGGGCTGGGGCTGCTTTCACCTAACACTTGTCACCTAATCCGTGCCCCCGGATTCCCGATTTCTGAGCTCCGAAAACGGGGGACTGTGATAACGCTCCGGAAAAGCGAAATTGTTCGAGAAATCGCTTGTGAATTTTTTCACAAGCTCTCAGTCTGCGCCCGGCGAACAGCCCTACTCAACTTCTTCTCATGGCGAATATTTTTCCACGCTGGTCCAACCTGCTACCCCTCAAAATCGCGTTTTGCCTAGGTACGGTGGGGGCTGGAGTGGTTCTAGGCTTCAATTATTACGCGACCCCGAAGGCGCAGGTGGTTGGCTATCAGCCGACGCAGCCGATTCCTTTTTCCCACAAAATTCACGTTGATCAGCTCGGCCTCGACTGCCGTTACTGCCACTCCTTCGTTGATGTCTCCGGACACTCGAACGTGCCGACGGGAAATACCTGCTGGAACTGCCATCAGCACGTGCAGAAGGACAGCCCGAAACTCGCACCGCTGCACGTTTCAATGAATCCCAGTTATCCGGGATACGACGGCAAGCCGATCGAGTGGGTGCGCATCCACAAGGCTCCCGACTACGTATATTTCAACCACTCCGCCCACGTGAACCGGGGAATCTCCTGCCAGAGCTGCCACGGCGAGGTCAACAAGATGGAGGTCGTCTATCAGGCGGAGTCCCACTCGATGGGCTGGTGCCTCGATTGTCACCGCGCGCCGGAAGAGCACCTGCGCCCGCTTGAGGAGGTCTACAACCTCAACTACAGCGACAGCGATGTCGCGAAATACGTCAAGAACTCAGATGAATCGATCCTGACCACCAAGGATCTTGGCAAGAAGCTCAAGGATACTTTCAACGTGCATCCCAAGACGAGTTGCGCGACCTGCCACCGTTAAGCCCCTTTTCGAACGAATTTTCTCCGCAGCCCTGATATGAGCAAACGCATTTGGAACCATCCGGAAGTCCCGCAGGACGAAACCACCGTCTCATGGCGCAGCGCCGGACAGCTTCGTGACACCAAGGAATTCCGTACTTGGATGGATCGCGAGTTCCCGCAGGGTGCCGCAGAAATGGAGAATCAGGAGGAGATGGAGACATCCCGCCGGACTTTCCTGAAGCTGATGGGCTCCTCGACCGCGCTTGCTGGATTCGGCATGGTGGCGTGCCGCCGCCCTGAGGCCTACATCGTCCCTTACACCAATGCTCCTGAGTGGGTGATCCCAGGAAAGGCGACCTACTACGCATCCAGTATGCCACGTGCCGGCGGTGCGGTGCCGTTGGTTGTTACGACTTTCGAAGGCCGCCCGACCAAGATCGGCGCGAACCGCCTTCACCCTGACTACGAGGGCACCGACGCCTTCGCACAGGCCTCCGTGCTGGACATGTATTCGACCTCCCGCTCGCGAAAGGTGCTTAAAAAAGGCAAGTCCGCCAAGCGCGCCGACCTGGAGGCTGCGCTTTCCGCGCTGGCTGCTGATAAGTCCGCGAAGATCGGCTTTGTTTTCGGAAACGACGACAGCCCGACCCGACTCCGCCTGATCGGGGAGTTGAAAAAGACGTTTTCCGCAGCGAAGTTCTACCAATACGAAGCGCTCTCCGTGAACAACGCCGCAATTCTTGGCGACGGAGTGAAGCTGGTTCCTGATTTCGCAAACGCTGACCGCATCGTCTCGCTCGACTGCGACTTCGTCGGAACCGATTCACAAGGTTCGAATATATCGTTTTTCAATCGTCGCAAGCCAGAAGGCAAAGGCTACAAAACCAAGGCTGATTCCGCCTCGATGAATCGCCTTTATTCGATTGAGGCTGCATTCTCGCTGACCGGTGGAATGGCGGATCACCGTTTGCGTGTGGCACCAAGCCAGATCGCAGCAGTCGCCGCCCAGCTCGCCCGGGAAGTCGGAGTCGCTGTAAAGGACAGCGGTCAGGTTACAGATACAAAGCAACTTGAGTGGATCAAGCAACTCGCAGCGGATCTTAAAGCCAGCGGTGGAAAGACAGCAGTTCTCGCAGGCTCCCGCCAATCAGCTGCCGTAAAACACTTTGCGCTCGCGATGAACATCGCCCTTGGGAATATCGGCACCGGCGTCCAAGCCTACCAGACGGAGGCGACCGGCTTCGGCGATATCGCGGAACTTACCGCGGATCTCAATAGCGCGGCGATCGATACAGTTGTCTTTGCCACCCCTTCGAACCCAGTTTACGACGCTCCTGCCGATCTGAAATTTTCCGATGCGCTCGCGAAAGCGAAGACCAGCATTCATCTCAGTGAGCGCACGAACGCAACCGCCTACGCCTCCACTTGGCACATCCCGGCTGCGCATTATCTGGAAAGCTGGAGCGACACCCGCAGCGTGAGCGGTGTATACACAGTCGTCCAGCCGATGATCCTTCCGCTCTATCCCGAGTGCGTTTCGGAGCTTGAGCTTCTTCTCGGATTCCTCGCAGAGGACGGGAAAATTCCTGCGTCCGAAGGCGAAGATGGCGCACCTGCCGCTGCACTTAGCGCAGTGAAAGAAACTTTCAAAGGCGACAAGGCAGCTTGGAAAAACGTTCTTAAAAACGGTTTCACTGCTGATGATACTTACGCCGTCGCCACTCCCATACTTAGCGGAACCGCTGCTTCCGATGTCGCGAAATCAAAAGCTGACGCCCCTTCCAGCAGCAAGCTCGACGTGGTTTTCGCCACCGATGCATCCGTTTACGACGGTCGCTGGATCGACAATGGCTGGCTCCAGGAAGCTCCGGATCCGATTTCCAAATTGACCTGGGACAACGCGGTGCTCATCGCGCCGAAGACCGCCAAGGAACTCGGCATCTACGATCACATCATCCCCACCGAAATCCCGCTCGCAGGTTCTCCTGCGGACGGCGAAGGGCAGAACCGCAAGTCGCCGATGATCACGGTGAAGGTCAACGGCAAGTCCGTCGATTTCCCTGTCCTCGTCTCCTTCGGGCAGGCGGAGAACACGCTGGTGATTCCGCTCGGCTACGGCCAGGGCTACAATGATGAGGCTGTTTTCGAACACGATACCAAGAGCTCGAAATTCGTCGGCCTCGTCGGTGTGAACCGCGGCTTCGACGCCTATCCGCTGCGCACGCAGGACAGCGACTATTTCGCCAGCGGCGCAACGATTTCCCTGACCGGAGAGAAATATCCGGTGGCGCTCACCCAGGAGCACAACGCGATGTATGGCCGTGCGCTCGCTCGCGAGATCAGCACCGCGGATGTGGATCACAAGGGCGACTTCGAGAAGCAACTCTCGATGGTGAAGAAGCAGGGCAATGACTCTCACGCACCGAAGAACATCTCTCTCTACAAGCAGGAGTCCTCCAGCAAATGGGGACAGGGCAAGGACGGTAAGCCGACTTCACTGCTCACCGATCCGCTCCATCAGTGGGGTATGTCGATTGACCTTTCCTCGTGCATGGGCTGCAACGCCTGCCTCGTTGCCTGCCAGTCGGAGAACAACATCCCGATTGT
>CAJQKQ010000110.1 GCA_905478925.1 uncultured Verrucomicrobiales bacterium | reverse complement strand
GCATCGCCTCACGCACCTGGTCGATGAGTTCGTAAACGATTGAGTAAAGCTTGATCTCAACTCTAGCCGCCTTGGCCGCTTTCACTGCCTTGGCCTCCACCTTGACATTGAAGCCCATGATGATCGCATCGGAAGAAGCCGCGAATGCGACGTCGGATTCCGTGATCGGGCCGGCCGCGGCGGTGATGAACTGGCAGTCCACCTTCTCTGACTCGATGGCATGGATCGCCTTCTGGATCGCCTCCACGGAGCCTTGCACATCACACTTGAGGATGATCTTGAGCTGCGTTTTCACGCCGCCCTCGTTGACCCTTGTGAAAAGATTCTCCATCCGCGAGCGATGCTGCGGCTTGAGGCGTTTCAGGCGCAGCTCATCCTGGCGTTCGGTCGCCAGGGCTTTCGCTTCGCGCTCGTTCTTCATCTCGGTGAGATGGTCGCCAACATTCGGAAGTTCGTCGAAACCGATAACCTCCACCGGCATGCCGGGAAGTGCGATCTTCACATTCTCTCCGAGATCGTTGATGAGCGACCTAACTTTGCCCGAAAACGGTCCGCAGATGAACGGGGTGCCCACCTTGAGGGTTCCCGCTTCCACGATCACCGTCGCGGTGGTACCGCGTCCCGGCACGACCCGTGCCTCGATGACACCAGCGCGTGTGGTTGCCTTCGGATTGGCTCTGAGTTCCAGAACCTCCGCTTGGAGAAGAATGAGTTCGAGAAGGTCGCCCATCCCCTCACCTTTCAGGGCGGAAATGCATGCGAACTCCGTATCGCCGCCGTAGTCCGTCGTCTGAAGTCCGTTTTCCGCTAGCTGTGTCTTGACTCGTTCCACGTTCGCGGCCTGAAGATCACACTTGTTGATCGCCACGATGATGGTCTTTTCTGCCTTCTGAGCGTGCTTGATCGCCTCTAGCGTCTGCGGCATAATCCCATCATTTGCAGCGACAACGATGATCGCGATATCCGTGATATTCGCACCGCGCTCACGCATGTCTGAGAAAATCGCGTGTCCCGGAGTGTCTAGGAAAGTGATGAGAGTATCCTTGTGGTTCACCTGATAGGCACCGATGTGCTGAGTGATTCCACCGGCCTCCCCTATCACAACCTTGCTTTCGCGGTAGAAATCCAGGATCGAGGTTTTGCCGTGGTCCACGTGACCCATGATCGTGACGATCGGGGGACGCAGCGTCAGCAGGTCTTCCGGTTCCTCCTCGGGCAACTCCGGTTCGACGATGACTTCCTCTACCTTGTGGAAGCCCTTGTCCTTGTCGCGCTTCTCACGTTCGAAGACGAAGCCGTGAATATCGCAGACCTGAGCGGCGATTTCCGGCTCAAGCGGCTGGTTTGGCGCAGGGAAAACCCCGAGCTTAATCAGATCCGCCATCACGTTGAACGGCTTCAGCCCAAGGCGTGCGGCCAGATCAGGAACGAGAATCGGCGGCTTGATGACAATCAGCTTGGGATCGTCGGATTCTTCCGAATCGTCGCCACCATCTTCGGCGGCTACGGTCGAGGGAACCTGGGCAATATCCTGTCCTGCCACGAGATTCGGATCCTCATCCTTTTTCTCAAGTACCTTAGAAATGCTTCCGATAACATTTTTCCCAGCCGGCGCTTTCTTTCTCACTTTCGGCTTCTGCTCCTCTGCGAACAGATCCAGGGCGTTGGCCTTGGCGGCCTCTACCTTGCTGGGTGCAGTGGAGGCTTCCGCCTCCAATTTCTGACGCTGCCTCCGTGACGGCTTCTTCTTCTCATCGAGTAGATCGAGAATTTTCTCAGGTTCTTTTGATGATTTTTCGCTTTTGTTGGGCATCCGGCTTTGTGAGGTATTTGTATCAGCCAATATCGGCTGTCGATCGTTTGAATTCAGTTTCAGTCCTGGCCGGCCACGGTGGCTTCATCGGCCTCGGTGGCTTCAGTAACTTCAGAAGTCTCAGTGACTTCAGCCACTTCGGTCTCAACGGCAGCTTCCGTCTCCACAGTGGATTCCACTTCGTTGATAATATTTCGGGCGCGGCTTA
This sequence comes from uncultured Verrucomicrobiales bacterium, assembly GCA_905478925.1. Lineage (GTDB taxonomy): Bacteria > Verrucomicrobiota > Verrucomicrobiia > Verrucomicrobiales > Akkermansiaceae > Luteolibacter. Next base: position 1,844 of record CAJQKQ010000110.1, on the reverse strand, counting down.
GGATGGACTCGGCCTTCTCTTCGTCGATCTCCAACGCTCCAGTGAGGAACTCGGCAGGCATATCAACGATCATATCAGCGCTCACGCCTCCGATCAGTGTGAGTTTTTCCGCAAGCTCGTCGGTGATGTCAAGTTGCTCACCGAGGGTGTGGGCGACGCCGCCGATCTTGTCGCGGAATTGCTCCTCCTTCGTCTCGTCACGGCGAACCTGCACATCCCAGCCCATCAGGCGGGAGGACAGCCGGGCGTTCTGGCCCTTGCGGCCGATGGCCTTGCTGAGGTCATCTTCGCTGACCGTGACCGTGACGACTTTCTCCTCCTCGTTGATTGTGATCGTGATCAGCTCGGCGGGCTTGAGTGCCTCGCGGACCAGCTCAGATGGATCCTCACTCCAGCGTATGATATCGACCTTCTCGTTATTGAGCTCGCGGACGATGTTCTTCACGCGGGCTCCGCGCATCCCGACGCAAGCACCGACGGGATCGACCTTCGGGTCATTGCTCCAGACGGCGACCTTGGTGCGGAAACCAGATTCGCGGGCGATGGCGCGGATGTCCACGGTGTGATCGGAAATCTCGTTTACCTCAGCCTCAAACAGGCGGCGGACGAAATTCGGGTGGCTGCGCGAAAGGATAATCTCCGGGCCGCGGCCTTCGTTCTCCACCGCAAGCACGTAACAACGGATGCGGTCACCGATATTGTAATCTTCACCCTGCACCCGCTCCTTGTTCGGCATGATGCCCTCGAACTTGCCGAGATCGATCATCACGTCGTTGCGCTCGAAGCGGCGCACCGTTCCGGAAACGACGTCGCCCGCACGGTCCTTGAACTCCTCGTAGATCATTTCCTTCTCCGCTTGGCGGAGGCGCTGCATCATCGTCTGCTTTGCAGTCTGGACGGCGATGCGGCCGAAATCCTTCGGGGTAACATTGAACTCAAGTGTTCCGCCGATCTCCGCCGTAGCGTCCTTCTTCTGTGCAAGGCTTACCGGAACCTCGTTGAACTTGTCCTGGTGGTCGTCATCGGCAACGACGGTAAGGGAAGCGAAAATTCTGGTATTACCTTTCTTGGTATCAACGTCAGCACGCAGCTCCTCGATGGCATCCGCACCTGGAACCATTTTCCGGTAGGCTGAAACGAAAGAAAACTCCAGCGCTGCAATGATCTTCTCACGATCAATGCCTTTTTCTTTTTCGTAGTATTCGATGAGTGCGACGATGTCGTTGGTCATGGTTGGCTGGCTGTGTGCCGGAAATCTTCTGCGTGAGCAGCGTTTTTCCGGATAAATGAGTGTTCTATAGACGCAAAAGAGTGGGCTTAAGACCCACTCTCCGTTTGACAGAGTTTGTTCGTTGGCGTTGTGATACCTCGGAAAAAACGACCTTGCAAGCCGAAAGTCCGGGCACCGCCGCGAGAACCTAACCCTTCCGGTTTCGTAATTTCCCATCGAATCCCGCCGGCCCCTCAGACTCGCAGGTCTGGCCTCGGGATTACCTGTGAAAATCGGGATTCCATTCTGGAAAGATTACGCCAGCAATGGGAGTATCCTCCAGCCATGGATGATTACGACCGCCGCGAGTTCCTTAGCCTCAGCCTACCCGGTTTCCTAGGGGTAATCACCGCCCTGCCCTCCCTGTCTGCGCTCGCAACCCGTGCCAACGCCACGGAAGGCAGGCTCCCGGAAAACGGCGAAATTCACTGGGAGGCATTTCTCGAAGCGGTCGGTGCGGAGGCGGAAAAACAACACCTCGACGCCTGGGATCAGGACACATATGTAAAAAAGATCGCCTCGCTTGCCGGACACCTGCATCTGGAGGATCCGGTGCTCACCAAGGCGATGGGGC
>CAJQKQ010000109.1 GCA_905478925.1 uncultured Verrucomicrobiales bacterium | reverse complement strand
CGACCACATCCACTTCTACCTCGCAGTGCGGTCGATCGTCGCCAAGCTGACCAAGGGCGAAGCGCCCGACAGCGCCCAGATGAACGCCAAGGTGCGCGAGATGATCTCAGAGGCCCTGAAGAGCGATGGAATCGAGGAGATCTTCAAGCTCGGTGAAGACGGCGCGTCCGAGATCGACATCTTCGGTGACGACTACCTCGCCAAGATCGAAAAGGTCAAACTCCCCAACACCAAGATCAAGCTGCTCCAGCAACTGCTCAAACGCGCCATCGAGGACTTCAAAAAGGTCAACAAAATCAAAGGCGTGGATTTCACCAAGCAGTTCCAGGCCCTGGTGAGCAAATACAACGAGCGCGACGAGAAGGACGTCCTGCGCAGTGAAGTGCTGGAGGGATTCTCCGAGGAGATGATCGAGCTCATCAAAGCGCTCCAGAAGGAGAAGGACTCCTTCGGCGAGATGGGAATCGATCTGGAAGAGAAGTCCTTCTACGATATCCTCAAATCCCTCGCCCACAAATACGATTTCGACTACCCCGAGGACAAACTCATCAAGCTCGCCAAGGAGGTGAAGACGGTGGTCGACGACAAGGCCAAATACACCGACTGGAGCCAGCGCGCCGACATCAAGGCCGAGCTCAAAGTGGACCTCATCATCCTACTCGCCGAGAACGGGTATCCGCCTGTGGATCGCGATGAGGTGTATAAGGAGATTTTTGAGCAGGCTGAGAACTTTAAGAAGTATCAAAGCGCGAGGAACTAGCCATTACATGAATACACAATAACATGGAAAACCCAGGGGAGACACTTGTTGGCGATTACCTACGCTATGTCAAAGGCTGCGACTTTGTGGACTACAACGTCTATACGAAACATGTGCAGGGCGAAATTGATGCACAAAATAGGGGTCAGGTGATAATTCTTGCAATTCTTGATCCCCATGGGTTCTCTCATCGATGCCCAGAAGCCCGAGAATCGAGTTCCCCGGTGCAATGTATCATGTGTTGGCCAGGGGGAACCGGCGGGAGGCCATTGTGTTGGGTGACGACGACAGGTGGATGTTGCTGCGGACTCTGGGCGAGATGGCGAGATGGCGGGACGGACCGGGATCCGGATTCACGCCTATGCCTTGATGGGTAACCACTACCACTTGGTCATCGAAACCCCGAAAGCAAATCTGGTGGATGGAGACAGCAAAGGGATTCGAGGTCGTGAGCCTGCGGGATACGACTGCGGGGCGGCGGCGCTACATCGAGCGCTTGGAGACACTGGTGGATTGGAGCAGGCCAACGGAGGCCGGCAAGGTGCTGTGGGAGGGACAGAGCCTGTTCCAGAGGGTCAGGCCTGCTGAGCATTCCTTCAACTGCCGATAAATTGAACGGCATTTCCAGGCGTTATAGCGGTCGCAGAATGGGATCAGGCAGATCTTTTTGACATTCCCAATGTTTCACGAGGACAGGCTGGTAGAGCCTTCGGCAACACAAGAAACTTGCTATTGAGCGGGGCTTCGATACTGTTCGCAGGAACATTCTTGTAAATGCCCGATAAGAAGCACATCCGCAACTCCACCGCCCCCTGATGTTCATCCTCTACACCACCGAAGACGGCAAGAGCCAGATCCAGCTCCGCGCGGAGAACGAGACGGTGTGGCTCAGCCAGCGTGAAATGGCGGAGCTATTCGATGTCAGTACAGACAACGTCGGCCTCCACCTCAAAAACCTCTACGAAGATGAAGAGTTGAACCGTGAGGCAACTACCGAGGATTCCTCGGTAGTTCAAACCGAGGGAAGCCGCGAGGTCCGCCGACCTCTCACGCTCTACAATCTCGACGCCATTCTCGCCGTCGGCTACCGCGTGCGCTCGCCCCGTGGCGTCCAGTTCCGCCGCTGGGCCTCCACCGTCCTCAAGGAATACCTCCTCAAAGGGTTCGCCATGGACGACGAACGGCTCAAGAACCCAGACGGCCGCCCGGATCACTTCGACGAGATGCTGGAGCGCATCCGCGACATCCGAGCCTCGGAAAAGCGCTTCTACCAGAAAGTTCGCGATCTCTTCGCCCTCAGTTCGGACTACGACAAGAGCGACCGCAGTACCCAGCAGTTCTTCGCCACCGTTCAGAACCTCCTGCTCTACGCCGTCACCCAGAGAACCGCCGCAGAACTCATCACCGCACGGGCCAACCCGGACGATCCGCATTTCGGCCTACTGACATGGAAGGGCGAGCGCATCCGAAAACAGGATATTCTCGTCGGCAAGAACTACCTCACCGAGGACGAACTCGATACTCTCAATCGCCTTGTCGTCATCTTCCTGGAAACAGCGGAACTCCGTGCAAAGAGCCGTACCGAAACCCGGATGGGCTTCTGGAAGAATAACGTCGATCAAATCATCTCCACCAACGGCTTTCCGCTTCTCGAACACACAGGCTCCATCAGCCATCAGGAGATGGAGGACCAAACCTCCGAGCTTTACCTCGGCTTCGACCAAGGGCGCATTAAGAAAGAAGCACTCGATGCCGACCTGAAAGACGAAGCAGAGCTTAAGGCCTTGGAACAAAAACTCAAACACCGCCCCGGCAAGTAGTATTTTGACACTCGAATACGCTACGCACTGCGTAGCCAATTCAAAGTCACCATGCCCTCCCCCCCTTCACATTCGTTTCAACCCGCTGGGCCAGTTGAGGGACAGACCCAACCCACCACACAATGAGAGACTTCCAGAGCTACATTGACGAGGAGTATCGGTGTTTCACAGGGTGTTTCACAGGGACGGTGTTTCACAGGGACGGGTCAGTAAAAGAAGATAAACCTTGTTAAAAGTGTTCGCTTGAGTAGCATTCTCGGATGCGCACTAAACGGAAGCTTGCTGGTTGGAGCCGTAGGGTGTTTCACAGGGACGGGTCAGTGAAGGTCACAGCTCTCCAAATACTCTGATTTACTCGCTTTGCCCATGATCCCAGATAGTTCTCTCATCCGGGTGTCATCTTTTATGGCGCAACGACCGTTCGCAGCCTTTTTAACATCGCCTCCCCGGTGTCATTCTATTTGGCGCAATGCGGCACACTAGTCTCTGTTCGAAACTTCTAGACTACACGTCGCCAGTTTGTTAGGAATGTGAAAAGAGCTATGAAGAAACGTCTTATTGTGTGCTCTGATGGCACGTGGAACCGCCCAGAAAAGGATCACACGAAGGATGTGCCTACGAATGTGCTAAAGATGGCAAGGGCCATCAAACCGGCGGGCTCAGACGGAATCCCGCAGCAGGTTTTCTACGACTGGGGGATCGGGTCCTACCACGATAAGGTCTCTGGAGGATCAACTGGGAAAGGGCTGGATAAGAACATCATGGATGGATATCGGTATATTGTTCAGAACTACTCCCCAGGGGACGAGATCTTTCTCTTCGGCTTCAGCAGAGGCGCTTACACGATCCGGAGCCTATGTGGGATGATCAATAATTGTGGGATTCTCAAGCGTCCTGATGCCAAATTGATCGAATTGGCTTTCACATACTACAAACGTTCAAGCCATCCATATGCACCAAAAGGAGAGCAATCGGCCAAGTTCCGAAGCCAATACTCACATCGGTCCCGTAAAATCCACTTTGTTGGCGTTTGGGACACAGTCGGCGCCATGGGCATACCACTTTCCTTCCTTGGCTTCTTGGACGACAAGGATGAATTCTACGACACTGAGATTGGCTCTAATGTGTCAACCGCGAGGCACGCCCTTGCGATCGATGAGTTGCGGACAGATTTTGTGCCTACGATCTGGAAGCCCAAACCCGGAGTCGACATCAGACAGGTTTGGTTCTGCGGAGCACATAGTGACGTAGGAGGCGGATACCCCAGAGACCCTAATGGAGCCTCACTATCGGACATCCCTCTCGACTGGTTGATACGCCAAGCCCAAGAGTCAGGTCTCGTTTTTGAAAGTCATCTGCGCCAGAATATCGACGGGAGCAGCAAATCGAAAATTCACAAGTCACGTCGCAAATACTATCGACTCAAGAAACGGCTCTACCGAGAGATTCATCATGGCAACGGGGATACACTGATCCACCGCTCCGTGAAGGAGCGATGGGAGCGCGACTCCGCATACCGAAAAGAGGCGAAGAACCTGGCTACTTACTTGGAGAAGCACGACTGGCCATCGGCACTGGAGAGTTGAGCGAAGATTGGGATCACGCCTAAATCAGACTCTTCAGGGCAGGCCAGTCGATCTGCAGCGCTATAGCTAAGGTGTTGCCTCAGGACGACTCCGGGACCGTCCGTCTCCTCAGCCTCGAGTTCCCTGGACATCCTCACAAAGCCCACTTTTATACGCCAATCTAATGTGTTGCCAATGTATCCGTTAACAGCCTGTTGCCCATTTATACGCTTCACACCCTCTTCCTGACCTAGAACGTATCGAAGGCGCAAGTTTGCCAACTCCTTTAAGCTTGCTAGCACATGAGTTTTCAAATTGCATAGTAACCCGACCCGATAATGATTTCCGACAATTGACCAAACGACAGCTCCGCATATGATTCGCTATTTTAAAAAAATGACTGAAGTCCATGGTGACTCAACCAAGCAGTTTCAAGACCTGCTGGTGTTCATCGGATACTTCACGGTGGCTCTGTATGCCGGTGGCTACGCATATTCCATGGGGTACAATCGAGCGTTCGGCTTCACGGTCAAGCCGCTATCGCTAGATGCAACCACGCCAGTTGCCTTTGTCGAGAACATCCTGCTTGCGTCGAATCTTTGGTTTTGGGCGGCAACCTATCTCTTAGCCTTTTCTGTTGTCTACTATTCGTGCCGCTACGTATGGCGGCCTTGGTTCGGCTACTTTGTATTAGCATTGCTTCTATATTCCACTTTCCTCGGATGCACGTCACTCGGCTCAAGTAGAGGAACGGCACTGGGTATCGCGGACCGGACAGATGACACTTCGACACTACCCAAGATCAAGATCTTCTTCCAAGGCGAAGATCAGGGAGAGTTTGGCATCTCAAAGGTTTATCGATTATTGGCTGAGGATGATGAAGAATTTCTCGTATTCAATGCACCCGCAGCTGAGGGGTCGCAGATTCTAGTCAAATCAGTTACAAAATCAGAAATTGACCACTACGAACTAACACTATGATGAGAACCTTGAACTTGCTCTTTTTTTCCTGCCTTTGCTCGATCAGTCCTTTATTAGGAGACGTCCTCAAAATTGAGACGAACAATTGGTCCGACAAGCGCGACCTGACTTGGACCTGTCGATTTGCACGACTTGACCGTGAATCTGGACTGGCTCATTTCACATACAGGAATGGATCCCAAAGAATCCCCTTCGCCGTGCATTATTCACGAATCTACTCCCTGACAATCGATGATGAGGACCGTGTCAACAAACCATTTCCTAAAACTCGAGAAGACTTGACCAAGGGATTGGTAAGCAGAAAGAATAAACCCCGTAGCATTGAGCTTTCAAATGGGCATTTCGTCGACGAAGAGATTCCTGTAGGGGTGCGTCAGAAGGTGCAGGGCAACAAGATTTTCTTGAGTGGAACAGTCTTGGCGGTTACTGCGGAGGAACTGAAAATCAAGGCGCGTGCCCAAGGTAAGAGCCTGAAGGAGTTTGAGCTAGACCGCGAGCATCTTCTCAGATGGGTAAGGTGAGAATCGAGAGGAAACAGTTTAGCTGCTCATTCAAAAAGAGTCGGTCCCGAAAAACAAGAATGGGATGTTTCACGGGGACAGGCCTGAATGCTGCTCAGTTAAGAGCAATTTCGTCGAAAATATTAAGGCGAAAAGCTGGCTGGCTTACGATTAGAATGAAGCAACTTAGGGGTCAGTCCAAACAGATGAACATTTGTGCAAAACAGGGGCTTCACAGGAACGGGTCAGTGAAGGTCGCCCCCCCACCCCTTTCCTTCGGAGCGCTGGCAGGGCAAGCGACCCGGTGCCCCCCGAGGCACCGCTCGAACTCGCACCATTCAGGACGGGGCAGAGCCATCCAATAGCGACCGCCTCTGGCACCCCTGCCGGGATTACCGAGCGGCTTCAGATCAACTCGTCAAGGGCCGGTTCTCGCATTTTCGAGGGTCGCAGACCCTCCCGACATCTCGGCAAGCGGGTTGCAAACCCGCTCTCCATATCAGGAATTAGGGGTTTCACGGGGACAGGCCTGAATGGCACGGGATTAAGCGGAATGAGGGGTAAGGTGACTTCCTCTTGCTCCGTGCCCGTTTTGCATCATCGGACCCCTGCTGATGAGGAGAAACAGCTCCTGAGCCCAAGGGGCGGCAGACTCTAGCCGCTAGCGTGAGCTAGCGGTCACTCCGTCGCAGGAAGACGGAGCCCCGGCAGCGGGCGAAAGCAGCCGTGTAATCCCGGTGGCCTCACCCGCAACTGAGCAACCGGCGGCTTCTGTCACCCGCTGCCGGGGTTCCGATTCTGCATCAACCCGCATCCGCTAGCTCACGCTAGCGGCTAGAATATTTCGCCCCTCCCGGGGCTGGGAGAATCGGCCGACGATCCTCAGCCTCTGGAGCTCACTCCCCCTTTCATCTCCAACGAAATCACGCTTAATCCCGTACCATTCAGGACAGGCCTGCTAATCATTCGAGACTTAAAACAAAACGATCTGCGCAGGGCTTCTCGCTTTCCATAACCCCTTCAGGGTTCGTGACGCTTGGGCGCCCGCAAGACCCAGGGTTGGAAACCCTGGGCTTTGGTCCGGAAGCCTTTCAGGCTTCTCATGAGTTTGGCCATCCGGATCACCCCCTCTCGGAGGAGATGATCAAGCTCCAAGTGGACCTCATCATCCTGCTCACCGAGAACGGGTATCCGCCCGTGAATCGCGATGAGATCTCTCAGGAGATCTTCGAACAGGCGGAGAACTTTAAGACGGATCAGAGCGCACGAAGCTCAACGACGAATCCCTGAAAGCCGGCCTCGAAGCCTTCCGGGGAGTGGAGAGCCTTTTGCAGATCCCGGAAATGGAAGAATGGGCTTTGCAGATCTTGTTTCTTGCCTTCAAGCCACACCTGACCACCACTCATTCAAACAGCATTGAGAGGAATACTCAGGGACTCTCTCCCCGGAATCCGTTGGAAAAATCGTCATGTCCTCGGGGTCAGGTGCTGCATCGCAACATTTTCCGCAAGTTTTCTCCAGATTCCTTGGGTTTTTCAGAAGTCATAAGGGACGCAGGGACGGTGATTTGCAGGGGGGGATTCGTTTGGGGTGGGCGGCAGGATTCCTGCCGGACGGCCTGGCGCAGGATGCACCGGCTGCTTGGTTTCGCCCCGAGACGGGGCTTGCACGGCCTGCTGCGAGACGCGGCAGCTACTTTAATCCGCCTGTCCACCTGTTCCCAGACGGCTTGGTTGGGCTTGGGTGATTTGCCTAAGTGAAAGGGGTCTGAAAGGGGGCGGTCCGTGAAATGCGGCGTTGATGGCGTCGACTGGTTGGTTCAGCTTGGAGGGCATGGCGAGTCCGCTGCGATATCAGGCACCCGGTGCGATTTGTCCTCGGGGTCAGGTGCTGCATCGCAACATTTTCCGCAAGTTTTCTCCAGATTCCTTGGGTTTTTCAGAAGTCATAAGGGACGCAGGGACGATGATTTGCAGGGGAGGGATTCGTTTGGGATGGGCGGCAGGTTTCATGCGGGATTCGCTATCACTTTTTCTTTGCTGGAGCCTTCGGTCGCTTCGCTGCCTTTTTCGCAGTCTTCTTTTTGACGGGAGCGAAGCCCATGGCGGCCATGAGATCGTCGGTCTCGGACTTGGTGACGAGCGGGCGTGTGGTATCGACTTCCACATGGGGCTGGGAAACGAGCGGGGCGAGTTGCTTGTTTTTCGGATTGATGGTGAATCCTTCCAGCCGGTAGGCGGTCTCCGGGAAGAGCACGGCGTGGAGGCGCATCCGCACCAGGTAATCGCCGAGGGTGCTGGAGTTCACTCCATGGTAGAGGCGCTTGATCCAGCGACCTGATTCCTGATCGTGGTAAACCTGGTGCTCGGCACCGCCGCGTTTTTCCTGTGCGGTCCAGCGCTGGAAAAAGTGCGCTTCATCGCAAACGTGGTTGTTTTCCTCTGCCCAGATCCTGAGGAATTTCCGCCCGACGCGGTCGAGAGGGCTGAGACGGGTCAGCTCCCGGAGCTGCTGCGGGAGCTGCGGGAGCTGCGGGAGCTGCGGGATTTCAGGTAGTCGTAGCCCTTGAGCGCCTGCTCGGTAGTAAGTTTCGGCCTCTTCAAAACAGATGCCGCCGTCGCCTTCTTGGCCGGCGATTTCGGCGTCGGCACGGTGATGCTGAAGAGCGGCTTCGATAGGGTGGAGTGCATAACGATGTTGTGAACGTAGCTGAAATGCCTGAATGGTCAAGACTTGGAGATCCGCACCGATGCCACTTCCAACCGGGGTGCGGCGGGGTGTGGGGTCGGGTTGGGAAGCGCGGGGCATGGGGTGGAAAGCACTAAATGCTAAAGATTAAATCAGAAACGGAAGAGAAAGATTTTTTAACCACGGATTCCACGGATGGGCACGGATAAGAGGAAGAATTCATCGGGGTCAGTCCTCGCAAGTTAATTCATCGGGGTTAGTCCTCGCAAGGTAACATTTCCCGCAAGCTTTCTCTAGATTCCTTGGGTTTTTCAGAAGTCATAAGGGACGCAGGGACGATGATTTGCAGGGGAGGGGATTCGTTTGGGATGGGAGGTAGGATGCCTCACGAACGGCCTGGCGCAGGATGCGCCGGCTACTTGGTTTCGCCCCGAGACGGGGCTTGCGCGGCCTGCTGCGAGACGCGGCAGCTACTTTAATCCGCCTGACCACCTGTTCCCAGGCAGCTTGGTTGGGCGGGGGTGATTTGCCTAAGTGAAAGGGGTCTGAAAGGGGGCGGTCCGTGAAATGCGGCGATGATGGCGACGACTGGTTGGTTCAGCTTGGAGGGCATGGCGAGTCCGCTGCGGTATCAGGCACCCGGTGCGATTTACCACGTGATGGGCCGGGCGGGCGTATGTTGCATGGCTGGAGGCGAGAGCCGAGGTAGGAGGGGAAGTTGGTGAGGCGGCGATGAGGAAACTCAGCCGCCTGACAGGGATGTTCCATCGCGATTCCGGGAACACGAAAAGGCTACGGGATTTGGAAGAAATGCTAAAATGAGAGACCTGACCCGAATGGCACTGTTTTAAGCGTCTCGAAGTTTGGAAGCCATAGGCCCGTCCCTGTGAAACATCGCTACTTCGCTTCCGGGCCAACCTGTTTGGGCGTGAGAGGTTTCTTCAACGATTCTCTCACAGTGCAATTCATTCCTCTGTTTACGAATTTCTAATCCAGACGATCAGAGCTACGTCAAAAACCTATTACCCGACTCCGTTCGAGGAGTCACAAGTATGTTTTCCACGTTGCGGAGGGGTGAAGCCATATTGCTTGGGGACTCAGTGATGATGCCCACAAGGATCAAAATCGACCGCCCTGATCCCACGCCGCATAGCGAGGACACTTCGTTCTACGATTGCTGGAACGAAGAACCTAGCGAACTAGATGTCGCAGCTGTGCTTGATGCGTGGCGAAAACAGAGCTCGTAAATTGACCTCCATGAAATTCACCGAAGCCCAACTCGAATCAGCGATCAGAGGCGAACCCAAGGGGTTCGAGTGATGATTTATGAATGATGAGTGCTGAATTGGATATCGTCGAGAGGAGCTTCGAGTTTGCGGTGCGCATAGTTCGCCTGTGCCGTTTTCTGGAAACACAGGATCGTGTCTCGCGAACACTGGCTAATCAGTTGTTGCGCGCAGGGACATCGATCGGCGCAAACATCGAAGAGGCGCAAGCCGGGCAGAGCAAAGCGGACTTTACTGCCAAAATGGCGATTGCTCGAAAGGAAGCGAGGGAAGCCCTCTACTGGCTCAGACTGCTGAACGCGGCGGAGGTCGTAGAGGGTGAAAAACTCATCGGCATCACCAAAGAAGCCGACGAGTTGGTCCGCATCCTCACCGCCATCGTCAAAACCTCGCAGCTCGGAAAGAATTCATAACTCATGACTCAGCATTCAAAATTCAGCGAAGCTGCTGCCGATCTCTACGAGAGCAACAAGGCGATCATGAAGCTGGTCTCGGATGGCTTTCTCCTGAAGCGGCAGGACCGCATTTGGAGAGGGCTGTTCATGCAAAGACAGCGCCAATTCCAAGCTTGCCGATATTTCCAAAAACAAGTAACTTAGCCTCTAGTTACTAAGAAATGGAAAAACAACGATCCCAACTTCAACGACTTGCGCAACATTCAAGGCTTCTCCGAGAGGAAAGCCTACGTGAGGCTGGGATCAGCAGCACGGTGATCTCACAGGCTGTCAAAGCAGGTGAGCTGATTCGGCTGTCGCGCGGAATTTATCATCACCCAGAGGCAGAACTCGATGAGAACCTCAGCCTTTCCGAAGTCGCCGCTCGTGTTCCCAAGGGAATCATCACCCTTCTCTCTGCACTACAGTTTCACCAGATTGGAACCCAACAACCCCACGCCGTTTGGATTCTCCTGAAACAAAACGCTGTCACACCGAGAATTGACTATCCCCCGCTGGAAGTGGTCCGTAGCAAAGTCCCTGCGGCTTTTAAGGAAGGAGTCGTGACCCACGTTCTCAATGACATCCCCACCCAGATCACCAATCCTGCGCGCACCGTGGTCGATTGTTTCAAATACCGGAATCGGGTCGGTCTTGATGTCTGTCTCGAGGCTCTCAAAGAGATTCTCGGAAGCGGAGTGAAGCCTACTGAGGTCATAGAATATGCAAAGCCCCAGCGCGTCACCAGCGTGATCCGGCCCTATCTCGATGCCCTCGTCTAAGCCATGAATCTTGTCGCCTCACTTCAGGACCGCCTCAAGGACGAGGGACGCCGGACAGGTATTCAGTATGCCTCGTTGCTTGAGCAATTTGCCCTAAGCCGCTTTTTTGCTCGCCTGGCTCAGAGTGACTATGCGGATCGCTTTGTCCTCAAAGGTGCTCAGCTCTTCCGCTTTCTAAAGCTGGATGGGCACCGCCCTACCCGAGATGCGGACTTCCTCAGTTTCGGAGATCATGATCCTGAAGATCTGAAAGAGATTTTCACCGAGATTTGCCAGCTCACGCCAGAAAAGGAAGATTCCCTGAGTTGGGAAAATATTCGAGCGGCAGCGATTCGCGATGACAACAGCTACGGCGGCGTGCGGGTGCTGATCACTTGTAAGCTCGGCAGAGTGAAGATCCCCCTGCAATTCGACATCGGCTTCGGGGATATCATCACGCCCGAAGTCCGCATTCAAAAGTGGGCGCCCCTTCTCGACTATCAGGAAATCCCTCTGGTAACCTATCCGATGGAGACCGTGATCGCCGAGAAGCTCGAGGCAGCCGTAACCCTCGGGATCAACAACAGCCGGATGAAGGATTTTTACGATCTCCATTGGCTGCAAGCCCATCTCGACTTCAATGGCAACAATTTAACAAAAGCTATCCTCAACACATTTTCTCGACGTTCGACCCCGATTCCAGCAGAGAGCCCGATGCCTTTCACCACTGAGTTCAGCTGTGACGCTCAAAAAATCGAGCAGTGGTCTGCCTTCGTCCGAAAAGGAAAATTGCCACAGTTCGAACTATCGAAGGTCACGACTGATATTTCGAAATTCCTCTTTCCCGTAATTAAAAAAGAAGTCTCCGATCACAACTGGACACCATCGAAACATTGGCAGCCTATTCATCCAACCTCATGAAATTCACCGAAGCCCAACTCGAATCAGCCATCATCGAACTCCTCGGAGCCGAAGGCTATCCGCACGTGTTGGGCGAGGCGATTGAGCGCCAGCCACAAGAGGTTCTCATCAAGGGCGACCTCCGAGCCTTCCTCGCCAAGCAATACGCCACCGACCATATCACGCCCCAAGAAATCGAGGCGGTGATCAAGCAGCACGAAGCCTACTCTCCTCGGGGTCTCCTCGGGGTCAGGTGCTGAATCGCAACATTTTCCGCAAGTTTTCTCCAGATTCCTTGGGTTTTTCAGAAGTCATAAGGGACGCAGGGACGGTGATTTGCAGGGGAGGGGATTCGTTTGGGATGGGCGGCAGGATGCCTCACTAACGGCCTGGCGCAGGATGCGCGAGCTACTTGGTTTTGCCCCGAGACGGGGCTTGCACGGCCTGCTGCGAGACGCGGCAGCTACTTTAATGCGCCTGACCACTTGTTTCCAGATGGCTTGGTTGGGCGGGGGAGTTTTGCCTAAGCGATCAGCTGCCAACGCTGGGCTTTCACTTCGAAGGTGGGGAGGCTGCCCAGTGCGACGGCAGTGACGGCGATGCGGAGGTTGAAGGTGGAGCGTAGTTGTTGCGCGAGCGCGGTGGCTGTGCTTTCGGCGGCTTCGATCTGGAGGCGGAGTTCGGCGAGGTCCGAGCGTTGATCGACTTCGACCCGATACTCGGCGATGTTGGGGAATGAGCGGACGATTGCATCCACGGAGCTTGGATGAATGTTGATGCCGCGGATGACGACCATGTCATCGGTGCGGCCGAGGATGCCGCCGCGGAGTGCGAAGGCACCGGGGGCGGCGGCGTCCGGGATGACGGCTTGAACCCGATCGGCGGTGCGGTAGCGCAGGAGCGGGGAGCCGTGGCGGCCCAGGGTCGTGAGGACGAGTTCGCCGGTCTCGCCCGGGGCGGCGGGCGCTCCGGTGGCGGGGTCGATGACTTCGCAGAAGTAAGCCTCGTGGCGCAGGAGGAGCAGGTTGGGATCGTTTTCCGAGCTGACCGATACGGGGCCGATTTCGGTCATGCCGTGATGGTCATAGACGCGGGCGCCCCATGCGGACTCGATGCGATCACGGACTTCAGGGATGCTGCCGCCGGGTTCGCCGCAGACGACGATTTTCCTAACGCCGAGGGAGTGGACGGGGAGGCCGGATTTTTCGCCGACCTCGGCGAGACGCAGGGCGTAGGTGGGGGTGCAGCAGAGGATGGTGCACTCGCTACGCTGGAGGAGGCGGAGACGGTCTACGGAGGAAAGTCCACCGCCGGGAACGGCCCGGAGGCCCATGCGGGTGGCGGCTTCGAAGCCAGCCCAAAAGCCGAGGAAGGGGCCGAATGCGAAGGGGAAGAATACGGGGTCGCCGGGATTCACGCCGGCGCCGTGCCAGACCCATTCCCAGTTATCGAGGATCCAGGACCAGCCTGAGGGTTCGTCGAGCCAGATGAGAGGCTTGCCGCGCGTGCCGCTGGTTTGGTGGAAACGGTGATAGCTTGTGAGGGGGAAGGTGTGGGTGGTGCCGTAGGGCGGGTGTTGTTCGTGGTCTGCGGCGAGTTCGTCCTTGGTAGTGAATGGAACCGTGGCGGAGAAGTCGGCAAGGGATTGGAACGGGCCGAGGCTGCCGAGCTTGCTATGATAGAAGGCATTCGCCGGAAGGATGGTGGCGAGTAGCTGGTTCAGCTTGGTGAGTTGATCGGGCATGGGTCCTATCGAGCGTAGAGGACCTATTTCTCAGCCGGAGCGGCGACTGCCGCTGGCGGGGCGGAATCGGGTTTGAATTTGGTAACCAGAAAACCGCCGAGGGCGGCGAGGATGATGCCAAGGAAGAACGGCACGGGGATGGCAGAGAGCCCAGCCTTGGGCGGGTGCATGGCAATCGCGGTGATGGCGTTGACGATGGGTGCGCCGGCGAAGATGATGGACATGACCGAGACCGCGACGATACCGGGGTTCATACCGCTTTTGGTGCCGGAGGCCATGGCAAGAAGGACGAAAAACGCCCCGACGGCTCCGAGAATGCCAGCCAGCAGGGAGAGCCACATGCCTTTGGGGGGCATGTTCCAGTTCATGTTCTTCGACATGAGCAGGACGGCAAGCGGTGCGAGGACGGCGGTGAGGAAGTAGGCGACACCGACGAATAGGAAGGCTTTGTAGCGGCCGAGTTCCTTGTCGGCCATGCCAAGTTGGCCAGCGTGGAGGAAGATACCATAGAGTCCCCAGCAGGCGACGGTGACGAGGGCGAGAGTGAGCCAGTTCATTTTCATTTAGGGGTTGGGATGTGGAGAATCTGCGTAGCGTAGATTAGGGGGCGGTGGTGAAGGCAAGGAGTTTTTGGCGGAGGGCTGCGGGGATGGCAACCGCGTGGATGCCGCTGGGGGTGATGGAGACGTGGGCCGCGGCGATGCTGCCGGTCGCGACGATTTCGCCGGCGTGGTGAAACTCGAAACCGTAGCGGACCGAGCGGTTGCGGACTTCGTCGATGAAGATGCGAATGGTGAGAGTATCGCCGAAGCGGACGGGGCGGCGGTAGTCGCAGGTGGCGTTGACCCGTGGCCAACCGGTTTCGAGGCCGTCAACGTGGCTGTGGGGATCGTGTTCGAGGCTGCGCAGAAAGGCGTGCTCGGCACTCTCCATGTAGCGGAAGAAGTTGGAAAAATGGACAATGCCAGCCATGTCGGTTTCGCAAAACTCGACGAGGCGTTGGACTTCAAAACAAGGGCTGCGTTCGCTCATGAGATGGTTTCGTTGGAGCATGGGGTGACGGGTGATTCATCGGGTTGCAAGCGGCTTGGGACGCGACCGTGCTCCAGCGGAGCCGGAATGTCGGCGAATTCTTTCAGTGCCGCGGAGAGGTCGCTGAAGTCCTGACCCTCGATGTTGCCGATGAGGCAGTCGGTGAGTTTGGCACGGAGGTGGGGGTGGGCGCGGATGAGTTTGCCGAAGCTGAAGTTTTCGTCGTAGAAGGCGTAAACGAGCTGCCGCATGACTTCGATGATTCCGCAGAGGTTTTCGCCATAGCTGGCGAAGGCGGTGGCAGAGGTGTCACCGGAGAGGAGGGCGGCGTGGGTGGCGTCTGCGGCCATTTCACCGGATTTCAGGGCGAGGAAGACACCAGAGGAGAAGACGGGGTCGAGGAAGGAGAAGGCGTCGCCAACGAGGACGAGGCCGTCATCGGCGCAGTGTTCGGCGCGGTAGGAGTATTCTCCGGTGACCCAGTATTCGCCGAATTGGCGGCCTTGGGAGAGGTGTTCCTTGACCCAGGAGTTGTTCTCGATTTCGCGGGCGAAGATTTCCGCGGGGTCGCGGGTGTCGCGGTAAAGGTAGTCCCGCTCGGCGACGATTCCGGAGGAAACGATGCCGTTGCGCAGCGGGATATTCCAGAACCAGCCGCGGCCATCGAGGTAAGCAATGGTGGTGGCGCCCTCGTCGAGACCGGGGTCGCGCATGGCATCCTGATAGAGAGTCCAAATGGAAATTTTGTTCAGCTTGGGATCGCGCTTGCGCCAGCCGTTCTTGCGCTGGAACAGGGCGTCGCGGCCGGTGCAGTCGAGAGTGATGGGGGCGGTGACTTCGAAGGGTTTGTCATCCTCGGTGCGGGCGCGAACTCCAGTGATGCGTCCGTCCTGCTTGAGGAAATCGAGGGCAGTCGTGTTTTCGCGGACCTCGACTCCCTTCGATCGGGCGTTGTCGAGGAGCATGAGATCGAACTCAGCGCGCTCGACCTGCCAGGTGGTGGCGGCGGGGTGGTCGAGGTGCTCGAAGAAGTAAAAGGGGGCGGAGATGCGGCCGTCCTGGGTGGCGAACTGGACCGAGTGTTTTTTGGTGTAGCCGATGTCGGCCATGAGATCGACGACGCCCAGGCGTTCGAGCGTGAACCAGCAGAACGGCATAAGGGATTCGCCGACGTGGTAGCGGGGGAACTTGTCCTTTTCGAGGAGCAGGACGCGGTGACCCTTTTCGGCAAGGAGGGTCGCGCAGGTGGTGCCGGCAGGGCCACCGCCGATGATGATCGCGTCGTAGTCTGGCATGGGAAAAG
>CAJQKQ010000108.1 GCA_905478925.1 uncultured Verrucomicrobiales bacterium | reverse complement strand
GTGGTTAGAGTGGTGGGTGATGCGACGGAACTATTTTTTGTTTCGGCTTTTTCGGCGGTGGAAATGCTGCTTACGAAGATCCTTATCAGTTGGTCTGTTTCGTCGAGGAGAGGTGCGAGTTTTTCGGATTCTCTTCCATTCGAGGTTCAATGTTGGACGTTCGATGTTCCCATTCAGCGGCCGAAAGGCCAGAACAGGCCGAAGAGTTTTCCGATGCAGCCGGGCGGTTTTGTATTTTCCGTTTCGAGGATTTGGGCGTAGCGGATGAGGCCGATCGCCGTTGCGAATTGGGGGTCTTTGAAGGATGGATGATCCGAATTGGTATTTTCTGACGGCTCGGGGCGGTAGATATCGCGTCCGAAGACGTCGAACGCGAGCTCCGAGAATCCGTTTGTGAGGCTGGTTCCTCCGGTTAGGAAAACCCCTGCACCGAGGGCTTCGACCGCGCCCTCTGGCAGGCGTGCAAGCACGAGTCGGAGAGTTTCCTCTAGGCGCTGGCGGATCACTTCGTTGAGAATGGAGCGTTTCACCTCCACATCCGCGAAGCCGTTTTCATCCGCCAGCTTGGCGGCACCGACGGAAAGCGAGGGCTCGTTGGAGGCGTTACCTTCGAGGATTTTCAGCTTTTCGGCCTTGGAAAAGGGTAGCCCAGTGACGAGGTGGATGTCGTTGGTGACGTGGTCGCCGCCGACTGGGATGCTTCCGGAAGCAGCGATGGCTCCATCCAGATAGAGGGCGTAATCGGTGGTGCCGCCACCGATATCGATGAGCAGGGCACCGCGGAGACGCTGTTCGCGGTCGAGCGCCATCTGTGCGGTGGCGATGGGTGCGAAGACGATGTCATCCACCTCCAGCGGGCATTCGCGGACGAGCTTGATTGAGTTCTGGATGCGGTTTCCTATGCCATGGACGATGTGGAAATCCGCTTCGACGGTCTTTGCGAAAAGGCCGATGGGGGAGGCGGATTGCTCAAGTTCGTCGACCCGGTATTTCCGGATGATCGTGTGGAGGCAGACATGGTCCTGAGGGTAGTGGACGTCGCGCGCGATGTTGCAGGCTTCTTCGAGGTGTTCGGGAAGGATATTCTGCTGGTTTTCCGGAAGCCGGAACGTGCCGATATTGTTGACCCCTTGGAGGTGGGATCCGGTCACGGAGAGGAACACGGATCCGATCTCCACATCGCTTGCATCTTCGGCCTTCGCCAATGCGTCCTTGAGGCAGGCGCGGGCTTGAGGAAAATCGGAAAGCTCGCCTTTTCTGACGCCAGCAGACTTGGTGACGCCGATGCCTAGGATCTTGACTGCGCTGTCAGGCTTCACCTCGCCGACGACGATACAGGTCTTGCTGGTGCCGATCTCCAGTCCGACATGAATTTTGGTGCGACGTGCCATGGGCGTTCAGTTTCTGTTCAACAGGGTGCGGAGATCATCAGAGCGCATGTCCCCGGGCATTTCTTCGGGAACCGGGATTGCGCGGGGCGGCGCTTCGCTTTCGATGACTGTGATGGGGACATTTCGCTTCGGGATCAAGTTGATCGTTTCGATCCGGTAACCTTTTTTACTGGCATGGTCCAGGGCGCGGCTGAGATACCTCAGTTGCCTTTCGTGACTTCCGAGCCCGAAGGTTGCGACCGTGCCGGTGCGGGTTTTCAGGGAAAGCGCCCACTTGTTCGCCTGGGAGATCGTATCGACGAACCGGATCTCGTCGGGATATTGGACGATCACCGCTTTTAGTAGATGGAGGCAATGCCTGTATTGTGGATGGTCGAGGGTTTTGCCTGGTTGGATCGGATGGTCGGGATCAGTCGATAGGACGAGGATTGGCAGGTCCTGGCAGCCCTCCGCCTGGCCGGGAGGGCATGGGTAAGAGAACCCGTCGTGATCCACCAGTAGGGATTTCGCTTGCCGCTTGGCGGGGAAACCCTCCTCCGAGCAGGCGATCCAGGCCGCTGGCTTGCGGGTGGTGATACTGAAATTCAGAGTCCCGGGGAGGTTCCTCTCAACCCTTGCTGCAGATATCGCAGGCATTTCCAGTAGCTCCTGTTCAAGTTGTTCGATGTCGAAATCGAAGATGTTTGCGGAAAGGTCGATTTTCAGGAGGGTGACGAGTTCCCCCTCGTCGAGCACGTCGTTTGGGCTGAGCTTGATTGCCTTTAGCTGGAAGTCAGGATTGCGGTGGAAGGTGTGTTCGATGGCTTCCCGTATCCCGTATGCAGCCGCCAAGAGTAGGCCGATGACAAGGGCGACCTTAGTGAGCCCGCGCAGAAACCCGATAAAATTGAACCATGCGATTCGCGGCGACATCACTTCCGACTTCAGCACCTTTACGTGGTGTCGGTGTCGACGGGCTTTGGAGGATCGTTTGCGCATGAAGCGAAAAGGCGGGTGCGTGACGGTGCCTCGGTTGGAAGGCCGGATACAAACCGTGCAATAGCACCGCGCGGATCTT
Source organism: uncultured Verrucomicrobiales bacterium (assembly GCA_905478925.1). GTDB lineage: Bacteria > Verrucomicrobiota > Verrucomicrobiia > Verrucomicrobiales > Akkermansiaceae > Luteolibacter. The sequence continues at coordinate 37,154 of CAJQKQ010000108.1, read as the reverse complement.
ATTACATCGACCTTGATTGTCAATCAGCTTCAATTTGAACCGACCTAAATCCATCAGCACCTCGGTTTCGCTTTCCGGCCCGCCTCTCTGATGGATTTCCCGGTCACCACGATTCGCACGGTGAGCCGTTGTGCGCCCGGCTCTACGGCATTGGCTGTATCAGCGTGCCAAGGACAGTTCGGCGATCAGTTTGCAGAGATCGGGAAAGGAAAGCCCGGCGGCGGCGGCGGATTTCGGAAGCAGGGAGGTTTCTGTCATGCCGGGGATGGTGTTTGCCTCAAGCACGTAGGGGCGGTTGTCGTCATCGAGCATGAGATCGACGCGTGAATATACCTCCAGCCCGAGGGATTTGTGGGCGGCGACGGCGGCGGCCTGGACTGCCATGGTCGTTTCTAGGTCGAGATCGGCCGGGCAGATGTACTGCGAACCAGTGGCTTTTCCGGAGAGCCAAGGGTATTTCGTGGCCATATCATAGACGCCTTCCGGTGAGATGATATGGATGATGGGGTATGCCTTTCCGTCGATGACGGGGACGGTCAGCTCCGGGCCGGAGATGAATTCCTCGATGAGGAGATCCTTGGAATGTATGGAAGCCTTTGCGATTGCCGTTTCCGCTTCGGCTTGGGTTTTGACGATCTCGATGCCGACCGAAGAGCCTTCGCGGGGAGGTTTCACCACAAACGGGGCAGGGAAGGAGGGGCGTGCCGGGCCGTTGGTGCAGTCGATGATTTCCGATTTTGGGGTGGGGACGCCGGCAGTGAGGAACGCCTGTTTTGCGAGGTTCTTGTCGAAGGCGATCCGAGATGATTTTGCACGGGCGCCGGTGTAGGGGACACCCTTGGTATCGAGAATTTCCTGGAGTTGGCCATCTTCGCCGAAGGTGCCGTGGATTACATTGAAACAGAGGCCGGTGCCCTCGGGGAGATGGATTTCCGTGCCGGTGACATCCACGGGAACGGCATCGAGACCGATCGAAAGGAGGGCGTTGAGGACGGCCTTTCCGGAAGCGAGGGAGACCTGGCGTTCAGAACCCGGGCCACCCATCAGGACGGCGATTTTCGTTTCGGACAACATGCTTTTGCTTGGATGGGGGTTGAGGATTGGGCGGCCAAAAATTCAAATCTCAAATCTCAAACTTCAAGGAAGAGAGATTGGACGCATGGTCTTTGGTGGGGTGGTCACGGGAGCTGCGGTGGGAATTTTCCTGAGATGACGGATGCGGAAGAATTTTCGTTGAGATTTTGGAATTTTAGAAGCGGTATTCCTCTTCGCCGATGATTTTTACCTCGGTCTCGAGATCGACGTTTCGTTCTTCCTTCGCGATCTTTTGGATGGATTCGATGAGGGAGAGGATGTCCTTCGCGGTGGCCTTGCCGTTGTTGACTATGAAATTCCCGTGCACATCCGATACGGCGGCCTGGCCGACGGCCTTTCCCTTGAGTCCGAGAGAATCGATGAGGCGGCCTGCTGCGATCTCGTCGGGATTCTTGAACGTGCAGCCTGCCGAGGCGGCGATCGGCTGAGAATCCTTGCGTTTCTCGCGCGATTCCTGCCAGCGCTCCTTGATGTTGTCGTGACTGTCGTTCTTGCCCTTGAAAACCGCCTGAAGCGCGAAATTGCGCCGCAGTTCTCGGACATTGCGGTAGTCCGCGATGATTTCGTCGCGCTCGCGCGTCCGGATGACGCCGTCCTCATCGAGAAATGTGACACGGACGACCTGGTCGAAGGTCTCGATTCCCATCGCACCGGCATTCATGCGCAGGGATCCGCCGACGTTGCCTGGAATACCCTCCATCCACTCGAATCCCCCGATTCCGTGGGCGCCTGCATAGGAGGCGAGTTTCTTGAGTCGGACACCGACGCCTGCGACCACATGGCCTTTCGCATCGATGGAGAGTTCGGAGAAAGCCCCGCCTGTGGGGTGGATGACGGCACCCGGGATGCCTCCATCGCGGACAACAAGATTCGATCCCCGGCCTACGACTCGGATTGAAATACCGCGCTCGCGGCAGTAATCGACAAGAAACGCGAAGGCGTAGAACGAGTGCGGTTCGATCCAATACTGTGCCGGGCCGCCCACGAGGAGCGTGGTGTGCTTGCGCATCGGCTCGTAAAGTTTCCCTTCGATCTCCCCTCCGGGGATAAGAGCGCACATTTCCTCAAGGATCTTGAGGTCGTCGGCGATGCGGGCGCCTGCTTCGTGGACGTTGCCCGCGCCGAGAGTGATGAGCAGATCCCCGGGTGCGAGGGCGTTCGCTACCTGATGGTGAACGGTATCTAGGTTGGCTATGAATTTCGCCGGGATGTCCCCGTGCTTTTTCATCGCATCGACGAGCGTCTGGCCGGTGACGCCGGAGATAGCCGGTTCGGAGGCAGGATAGATGTCGGTGATGAAAACGAGATCCGCCGCCTGCAGGACTTTTCCGAACTCATCAGCGAGTAACTGGGTGCGTGTGTAGCGGTGGGGCTGGAATAGGACGACGACGCGCGAGGGCTTCAGCGAGCGGGCGGTTTGCAAGGTCGCGGCAAGCTCGGTGGGATGGTGCCCGTAGTCATCGACGATGCGGAAGGAGGGCGAGAGATACTTTGTTTCAAAACGGCGCTTGGCCCCAGCGAAGGAGGACAGTGCGCGAGCAATGAGCGAAAACTCCGCGCCGCAGCCGTCGGCGATCGCGATGGCTGCGAGTGCATTGAGGATGTTGTGTTCGCCGGGGATCGCGAGCTCGATGTCGCCCAAGGTCTTGCCGTTTTTCTTTACCGTGAAAGCGGAAGAGCCTTTTAGATCCCGGATCTCGGACGCGGTGTAGTTGGTGTCCTCGGCGGTGCTTTCCCAGCCATAGGAAATCGCGTTCGGGCGCTTGCCACAGATCTCACGTGCGATCTCGTTCTCCGCGCAGTAGACGATGGTTCCGGTGGTCTGGTCGGCGAGTGTAGTGAAGACCTCCTTGATGTGATCCAGGTCGCGGTAGAAATCGAGATGCTCCGCCTCGATGTTGAGTATGACGGAATGCTCCGGGCGGTAGAGGGCGAGTGTGCCGTCCGATTCGTCGCCCTCGGCAACCATGGACGTGCCGTCCTCTTCCCAGCGGGCGTTCGCGCCTAGGATGGGGATTTCCGCGCCGACGTAGTAGGAGGCTTTCTGGCCGCTCTCCCGGAGGATATGTGCGGCCATTGAGGAAGTGGTGGTTTTCCCGTGGGTGCCGGAAATGATAATCCCCGCCTTGGTGTGTAGGATGGCCGCGAGGCATTCGGCGCGGCGGATGAGTGGGGTGCCGGCCTTCACCGCCGCAGCGTATGCGGGGTTGTCGGGACGGATCGCCGAGGAATAAACCACGAGATTCGCACCTTTGACGGAAGCTCCCGTCTGGGGCGAGGAAAACATCAGGCCTTGGCCCTGCATGCGCTCGGTTTCCGATGTCGTGACCCGATCGCAGCCCGAAACCTTGTGCCCCATGCCGAGCAGGAGCAGCGCGAGCCCGCTCATCCCCGATCCGGCAACGCCGATGAGGTGAATGTGGATCGGCTTCGAGCGGTCTGTGAGCAGTGGAGAAAAATCGGTCATCGGGGGCAGCGATTCTTATGCACCAGCGAAATCAGCGGCAACCCGCAATTTCCTGTTCAGGAGAATTCCTGATCTCGGGGAAAATCTTCACACTCGGGTGATGGAGCTGGAAAGGGCGTCACCCGAGCATACGACATCCACGATCCCGGCGATTACGATCCCAACACCCGCACCCTGCACATCCGTAAGGAAAAGGCAGGCAGAGCCGCCTGCTGCCCGTGCCAGACGCGCCGCCGCGTGGCTAGGGCTCCACCTGGCCGTTCCACGGAGCTATGGGGTTTCTAGCTAATCCGGTACCACGGGACTGTATCTATACGATTCTGTGTGATTAAGAGACTCCTGACCCGACTGAAACAGGCACCGACGAGTGCGGCGTGACCCTCTGCCGGCAGGGAGAATTGCTTTCGTAGTGAGATTTCGGGTCGATTTTTGGGTTCGTAACTTGTTCATTATGAGTGGCCTCGATTTCATGGCCGTTTTGGGGTAATGAAATTTCTCGCCAAAATTCAAAAAAAGGATAGTCAGGGCTTTCATTCAAGCCTTGTTAGCTTTGTAAGGGCTTTGAATCGAATCGAAAATTTCTAACGACCGATGAATACCTTATTAAAGTGCTCCATATCTATAGTCTTATGGTCCGCCATGCTTCTCAACCAGGTGCAGGCTTACCTACCTCCGATATACTTTGAGAACCCTGGATATGTTTCTGGCCAAGCCGTCGGGGGAGCGCCCGGAAGCGGATGGAGCTTGCTCTCGGGGACGGCGAACGTTTCCCCCGCAGGAACCGGCTACGGGGGCGGACAAGCGCTCAAGCTCGAGGCCGATCCACAGAAGGAGCCTTTGCTGAAACGGGAGATCGTCTGGAATCCGGCGGAGCAAATCGCATTCATCGACTTGCAACTGAAGCCTGCCGCAGATCCCGAGGGCAGCTTTGCTAGCTTGTATGCAAACGGAACGCAGCTCGCCTTTCAGGTGCCGCTAGCTGGCACGATGGGAGAGGTATGGGTTTACAATGGCTCGGCGGGTCAGGCTAATCCGCCACAGTGGGTGAAAACGGTCGGGACGTTTTCGCTCGCCGCGAATGGACTGACCGCAGCGGACTACACTAGGATCACCCTGCGCCACGACTACGGGCGTGATATATGGGATCTCTTCATCGGTGGAAAACTCGCCGCCGCCAACCTCGCGTTCGAAGGGCGCGGGGAAATTCTCCGCGAACTCGAACTCTATGGCAGCATGACGGGTGACACCCTGATCGACGACCTTTCGGTCGATCCGATAAACATGCTTTTCGATGACGCCGACAAAGACGGATTGCCTGACTCGTGGGAAAACGCGAACGGCTCGAATCCTAATGTTTACGACCGTGACGAAATTAAGCCGGGCACGGGTCAGGCTTTTATTGATCTCTACATGGCTTCTCTCTGGTCTGGCGGGATCAACGGCAGCGTGTCGATTCCGCCTAGCGGAGATATTCCTCCTCTGACAATCCTCGGATCCCACCAGCCGGTCGGTTCGTTGAAAGGTTCACTTTCCGTCGGCGGCGATGGATCGGCGACCTACTCGATGCCGATTGATATTCCGAAGGGGACCGGCGGCATGGAGCCGAAGATCAGTCTCAATTATTCGTCCAGCGGCGGAAATGGGACAATGGGGTTGGGCTGGAGTCTTGGCGGATTCCAGAGCATCACCCGCGGCCCGGCGACTCAAGCGAAGGACAACTTCGCGGGCGCAGTGCGCTTCGATGGAAGTGATCGCTTTTATTTCAACGGCGAGCGCCTGATATGTGTCGTCGGTAACTATGGAGATCAGGGTTCGGAATACCGAACCGAGATCGACTCCTTCTCCCGCTTCACCCTACTGGGTGGAGACCAGGACTCCGGCTCGTCATGGTGGAAGGTGGAAACCAAATCCGGACTCATTCTGGAACTCGGAAATTCAGCTGATTCGAAAGTTATCTCGCAGTTGGTGGGCGCTCCTGCCTCCTGGGATATCAGCCGAGCCTGCGACACACTTGGTAACTACTATTCGGTGTCTTGGAGCGGGGTGACATCAGCGGGAAATAACCACATCACGAACCGCCACGTCGCGAGCGTGGCTTATACCGGAAATGACACACAGGGACTGAGTCCGTATTGTTTTCTGGACTTTAACTACGAAACCCGGACGGATGCTTCGTTCGCCTACCATCCGTCCGGTACGGGCTTCGACAATAACCAGCGCCTGAACTCCATCACGGTGCGCACCGGGGGCTCCGTAAATCACACCTATATACTGGACTACGGAATCAGTCACCAATCAGGTAGATCCATCCTTCTCTCGGTCATCAAGCAGTCCGCCGGGGGATATACGACGAGCCCGACGGTTTTCAATTGGCAGGGACTTTCATCGAGTGCCGACAGATGGGCGGAATCTGCGGATACCGAGCTACCTGTTTATGATGGGAATAACCTCGACGCAACACATCAGTTCATCAACTCGGTTGTGGAAACCCAAGGTAACTCGATCCGCTTGGAAGGCGGTGCGGCGAGGGCGCTTCCGCTCGATCCGCAGCTTGCGATTTCTGATCCATCGTTCGTTGATTTCGAGTTCCGCGCGGGGAACCTCGACGAGGGAGCTTACCTGATCATCGACAATGACGTGGAATCCAACCCGGAATTCGGCATCCATATCTCTCCATCTACGTCCCAAGGCTCTCCGATGAACGAATCACGCACGGTGATCTATTCCGATACCAGTGCCGTGTGGCAGACCTACCGGGTCGCCCTCCAAGGGCACTCGAACTCCGATAGGAATCTCGCTGCCGGATCTTACCCGTATCTCGCCTTTGTCAACTACGACAGGCAGGACTCGAACGGCACCGGTTGGGCGGAATTCCGTAACATCCGCTTCGGCTCCGCCGCAGATCTGGATGCGAATCAGGTCGCTGCCATCGCTTTCCCGGATATCTCCGAATTGCCCAGGTTCAGTAGCAATGGGAACGATACCCGGGGCATGCGGATGATGGATATCAATTCCGACGGACTCATCGATCTCACCGACTTCCGAGTTACCAATTGGCGCCACGACAACAATAATCATCTTGTTGCGGATTCAGCTGATCGTGTGACTGGTAACGTATATCTCAATACGGGTAGCGGATTCTCCGGTGATACTAGTTTTTTGCCTCCAAGCAGGAATCCGCTGACAATGACCGATAACTCCGGGTATTCGTTGAAGTATGATCTTGTCTGCATACCCTGTGACGTCAATTCCGATGGAAAACTCGACCTCCTCGCCACGGAATATCGTGTGGAAAATTCCCAGTATTGGGGGAATACTGGAGTCAACCATTTCAGGTTTCTTACACACGACGGAAACGCCTGGGTGGAGCTTACGGATTACGCGCCTCATTTTGAAGCGGAGGACTTCGGCGGAGATAGGCAGCTGATTTCGAAGGATCTCATAGATTTCGACAAGGACGGCTACCCAGACCTCTACATCAACACTACGACAAACGGTTGGCTCTCCAGCGTGAATCGGCCTTCCTCGACACCTCCCGTCAAGATTCTTAACACAAATTCCCGAACCGTTTTCTTGAACCGCGTCCACCTCGGGCAAGGTTGGGTAAGGACTGATTCACTCGCTCCGCCCGAAAACCTCCTGATCATTGACAACGACAGCACGGCGGATATCGGGCGCAGGCTCATCGACATCAATGGAGACGGTTTCCTCGACTACCTACGCTCCACGGTCGAAGTCTCGAATGGCGATCCATGGATCGACGATCGCTTCGCCCAGCGCACCTGGCCCGCATCCGCAGCCAACGTTCTGCCTTCATGGCTCTCCCCGGCATATCCTGCGTCCCAGGACATCCCTGAATGGTGGCCCCCGCACGGCACCTATCCTTTGCCCGAGTATATGGACAGGAACAGTCCCCAGACCTGCGATGCCAACGCGCCTTTCATAAAACAACCGGAAAGCAATAACGAGCGAGCGACTTCCGGGACCTACGCCCTCGATGTCAATGGTGACGGACTCACGGATCTGGTCAGAGCCTATGCTAGGACATTCAAATCCAACGACAGAATCGAACTCTCCCACTCCACCTGGTTCAACACCGGGGACACCGCCGCCAACACCTCTCGCTGGCTCCGCGATTCCACCGCCTACGGAGTGGGCTACAACCTCCCACTTTCTTTGGATTCCGACGTCGGAGAAAACCAACCCTGCTATCAAATTGTGGATCTCAATGGCGATGGTCTTGTGGATATTCTCTACTCTCGGGACGGAAATCATTACATTGGCCCCGATGGAAAGCGCGACACCGTCTCCACCGATCCCTTCGGTGGTACCAACAACGGCGCGTTCATCAATACCGGCACCGGCTGGGTTGAGGATTCGTCGTGGGGTCTTCCGGGTTCTTACCGCCTCGGAAAGGAAAATGAAACCGAGCCCGCATCCATCGTGGCCGATATCAACGGCGATGGCTTCCCGGACATCATCACCGACATCAAAGACGGCGAGCGCCCCAAGCTCCTGCTCAACCAGTGCGTACCAGAGGTCATCACTTCCGTCATCGACGGCTTCGGCTCCGAACTCCAGGTCGAATACGCCCGCCTCAACGACCCGTCGACAACCCCGGCATTCGGCACCCGCGTCTTCGAAAAATCCACCGCCACGCTTCCTGCTGGGCATGTTCCAGTCATCGATTCCCGCCTCGTTGTCTCCCGCTACTCCGAGGCAGACGGCCTTGGCGGTCGAAAATGGAAATCCCAGCGTTATGGCGATCTCCGCTACGACCGCAATAACGAAACCTCCCTCGGCTTCGGCTGGATCGAGGCCTGCGATGAGTCCAACGGCCAGCTCACCCGCACGGAATACCGTCGTGATTTCCCCTTCGCAGGTAGCCCGGCCACCACTGAGACAAGTGTCTATCTAAGCGCCACCGATATAGCCTCCATGCCCCCGAACCATCCGGGTTGTCCTGCCTACACGGAAGGCCGGAAAGTGCTATCCTCGGAAACTGCTGCTTATGGCGAAATGCCAACCCAGAACGGCACCGGCGGAACCATTCGTCGTCCTGTGCAAATCTCCTCAGTGAAACACCTCTTCGATCTCGACGGAACCTTGAAGGGCGAAACCGTCACCACCCAGGCGCTGGCAGACTTCGATGCCTACGGATTTGTTAAGAAATCAACGGTCACCACGCTCGACGACACATCCGTCCTCACTCAAAACACCTATACCCACACCACCTCCGGTGGGAAATGGCACCTGGGTAGGCTCAGCGCCGCGACCGTCACCAAGTCACGCCCCGGAGCCACTTCAAGCACGAAATCCTCCGCCTTCACTTACGCTGCGGGCAGCGGCCTCCTGAAGTCCGAAACCGTCGAGCCATCCTCACCGCTCTCCGTCACCACGAACTACACCCACGACAACTTCGGTAACGTAACAATCACTGCCGTCACTGCGGATGCCGGAACTTCATCCGGAGGAACGCAGACAAGAACTGCCGTCTCTTCCTATGATTTCCGTGGGCGCTTCGTAACAGCGGAAGTCAATGATCTCGGCCACACAGTGACTTATTCCTACGATCAGGACAAAGCGCTTCTCCTATCCACCACAGGTATCGGAGATCTCACCACTTATTTCACTCACGATCCCTTCGGCACCCAGATCCTCACCCATCATCCTGATGGAACCAAAACAGGAGAAATCACCGGCTACGCCACCGATGCCTCCGTCCCTTTGCCGGTGAGCAATCTCATCCCGAACCATGAGATCCGGTTCTTCCGCGCCAAGCAGGCCTCCGGCACACCCGTGGCAAAAGTGTATCTCGATGCCCTCGGCCGCGAGCTAGTCACCGAGTCCACCACCCTCCTGAACGCCACTTCCAGTTCCGCCTCCCGTTACGGCACCGTCTATACCGTTACTGAATACGATAACCAGGGACGGAAAATCGCCACCTCCGAGCCGTTCCTGCCCGGCGAGACCGCGAATTTCACCACCATCACTTACGATCTCCTCAGCCGTGTCACCCAGACCATCCGTCCGGGAGGTCTCTGTGATTGCATTCTCGAGCAGGGATCCTGCTCCCTCAATGGCCAGCCGACCACCTATTCCAAGGCTCAAAACGCAGCAGTCCAGACCCTCGAGCGTTGGGAAGACGAGCACGGCAGGCTTGTGCAGTCGAAAGATCACTCCGGTCAGATAACTGTCTTCAGCTACGATTTAGAAGGGCGCATGACCTCCGTCTCCATTGGAGGTCAGACTCTTCTCACCAACACCTTTGATGCTTTTGGAAACAAAACTTCCGTTTCTGAGGTGAACTCTGGAGCCTCCACCTCAGTCTATAATGGCTTTGGAGAAATGGTCTCTTCCACCAACGCGAACAGCCAGACCACCACATATACCTTCGATATCCTAGGTCGCTCCGTTTCGCTTGCGAAACCCGAGGGCACCTACGCAACGGCTTATATTAGTGCAACAGGTGCTTCCCTTGGCATGCCAATCTCGATCACCGGCTCGGGAGCCGCGTCCGGCTATTCGGAAAGCTTCAGCTACGATTCTCTAGGACGCCCCATCGGCACTTCGAAAACCCAGTTCGGCGAAACCTTCACCACCTCCACGGTCTACGACGCTCTCGGTCGCGTCGCCTCATCCACCGATGCGGGAGGCCTCACCGTCTTCAGCGAATACGATCCCACCTACTCCTTCCCCCTGAAACAGAAGCTCGCCCCCGGCAGCTACGAAGGGGCCGGCACCGTCCTCTGGCAGGCCGGAACCTACGATTCGAAAGGCCGCACTCTCACCCAGACGCTTGCCCAGGGCGTCACCACATCCAGCGCCTACGATCCCGTCAAAGGCGATGTCACGGCGATCTCCTCCTCTTGGTCCGGCGGCACCCTCCAGAACAAAGCCTATCAATGGGACACCATGGGCAACCTCACCTCCCGCACCGACAACGTCGCCAAACGGCTCGAGTCCTTCGGCTACGATACACTCAACCGCCTGGCATCTTCCACCGTCTCCAGCCTCGCCGGTGCACCGACCTCCACCGTCCCGCCCCCGCAGACCTACACATACGCCACCAACGGAAACCTCCTCACCAAGGGAACATCCGCCACCAATATCACCTACGCGAACTCGTCCAAACCCCACGCCGTCAGCTCCGCCACGGTCAAAGGCTTCAATCGCACCTATTCCTATGATGCCGCAGGCTACGTCGTCTCCGATAGCAAACGCACCTACCAATGGACCTCCTTCGGCCAGCTGAAACAACTGGAGTATGCTGCCGCCCCTGATCTCAAGGATTTCGCGGGAAACCTAGTCCACCCCGCAGGCCGCGTCGTCAGCGATTTCGATTTCGATTCCGGTGGCAATCGCGCCCGCCAGATCAAGGAACGCACCGCCGCCAACGACTCCCGCATCATCGAGAACACCCTCTACCTTGGCTCCTACGAGCGCGAGAATCACCTGACCAAGACCGACGGCTACGCCACCGCCGTCCTGGAAAAAATCGTCCACCGCCACACCCTCGGCGGAGGCATTGTTTACACCAAAACCGTCGGCGGATCGCGCGATGGCACCCGCCTCACCAACGTCCTCGCCGACCACCTCGGCTCCACCGACGTCCTCCTCGTCGGGAAATGGAACACTCCTTCCGCCTCTTTCGTCCACGAAAGAACCGAATTCCAGTCCTTCGATGCCTGGGGCGAGCGCCGCGACGCCTCCACCCAGGTCAACTACCGTGCCAGCGATTCCGATCCCTTCCGGACAAGCGCAGAGGATCACGACCGCGGCTACACCGGCCACGAGCAGCTAGACGACTCCGGCCTCATCCACATGAATGGCCGCATCTACGACCCGGAGCTAGGTCGCTTTCTCTCCCCCGACCCGGTCGTCCAGATCCCCGAGTACAGCCAGAACTTCAACCGCTACAGCTACGTCCTCAACAACCCCCTAAACGCCACCGACCCGAGTGGCTTCTCCTTCCTCAGTAAGGCCTTCAGTAAGGTCGGAAACTTCATCAAAGAGAACTGGCGGACTGTGGTTACAGCTGTCGTTGCGGTTGTTTTGACATATGTAGGAGTTCCTTATCCAATTGCCAACGGAATAGCTAACGCGTTCACAGCGGCGATATCCGGTGGCGGACTGGGGGATGTGGGTATTGCATTTTCCTCGGGATTAATCGATGGATACGCAGGTCAAATATTGGGAAATTATGGCCCTTTGGTGAAGACCGTAGGAACCGCAACTGTCGCGGGAGCAAAAAACGCAGCAATGGGCGGTAAGTTTCAAGACGGATTTTTGAATTCGGTGAAGTACTCGATAATTTTTGAAGGTATTGAGTCTGCCGGTCGATTAGCTATGTCGTATTTATCAAAAAATAACTTAGACGGTATAGGAGGCGTATCACGAGATGAGCACCAACTTTTATACGAAGCTGGTTATGATGCACACAGGATGATGGACGCAGGAGGCATCGACCCTTCAGGACTCAACCTGCCAGACGGGTGGAAATTTGATTATTATTTCAGAAGATACAATGAGTCGAATTTGGATTATGCAGTATTTGTAAACGAATCGAGAAATATACGTCTAATGTCAATGGTCGGAACCCAGGCTAATAACGGATTCCACAGGGGTGATTGGGGAGATAATATCCTTCAGGGATTGGGTTTTAAATCAAAACAATATATGATAGCTATTCGCGAAGCTAAAATCCAACAGGAGATCGCTGTCGCAAATGGGCATTCGTTTGTTTTGAACGGCCACTCTTTGGGGGGAGGGTTGGCATCCGCCGCCTCTGCTGTGACAGGTGCGCCAGCCGCAATCTTTAATGCGGCTGGCGTAAACCCATTGACACTATTACATGCTGGTTATGGAAATCGTGCCGCAGATCTTGGTGGGAATGTTGTACATTACGGTGTTACAGGGGAAATACTGAGCGGTTCCGAGATGGTGTTGGGTTTTTTTGCGCCCCGGGTTGCTGCGCGAAATTATTACACCTACGCCCCTAGAGTGGATTCTTTCAAGAATTTAAGTCCCGTCGAATGGCATCGGCCATATATGACAATGAGATCCATAAGGTAGGCGCAACAATACAATACATGAAAAATATACTACATTTACCTATTATGATAATTTTATCAAGTTGTCACAATGATTTCCAAGAGTCTCTGTTCGTAGATAACTATGTTTCTCCTTCTTCGCTAGAGCAAATTATACCATCTGCTAATAGGGCGGATGTGGGTGTCGGATACTTTTCGGATTCAAGTTCATTGGTGACTAGAAGATTTCAGTATAATAGTTACAAAAATAAATCGTGGATCATTTCAAATTGGGGGAAGCCAGATCTTGTGGAAAAAAACAATCAAATTGAATATTTGATATATTTTAGGGGCGATAGTCGAAAAATAAAATCGGAAATTTCTTCTTACGGCAAAAAGCACGTTAAACTAGGTTACAAAAACGGTAATCTGGTTTACATCGAAGCGATTGTTCCAAATGCGATGGAGCATAGCGGGAAACGCCGTGTGATTCTGAAAAATTAGGGCTTCCTGAAAAAGTATAAACATCCGATTAGGCAGCCAGAAAAATTCGTCGGCGGGCGAGCTGTGGGATTTTGTTTTCGGCTCCTCGACCTGCCGCGATGAGGTGGCGCATCCTCAAAACAGTCCGGGTGGAAGCGATACACAGGAGGGCACAAAAAATCCTCAGCCAGGTGTCGTCTGATTTAAATGGGGTCAGGAGTTGCATTTCAACATTTTTTCGATTTGCCCCAGTCTCTCCATCGTATGCGGAGGAAACGCGACGTCCTAAACGGCAGTCAGGCGGCGGACGCTGCCGCCGATCTTTTGGCTATTGCCGCCGGAGTGAGTTGGTCGGCGTGGGTGGTGCCTTTCTCGACGAGAGTGCGCATGGTGGAGGTCAGTAAATGGGGTCAGGAGTTGCATTTCAACATTTTTTTACATTCAAAGGGACGCACCTTATAGCAAGATACTTCTCGGCTGGGTGCTGGAAGGTGAATGGGGTCAGGGAAAGCGCCGGAATAACCGGCTTGGAAATGAGAATGAAAGAGTCTTACAAAGAAAACCTAGCCAGTGACTCTGGCCACGAACCCTACGCCGGGAGCGGTGACGCTCCGGGTGTAGCATCCTCCTTCGGCAACTCCTTCGCTGAAGCTATGGCGGTCAAGAAGGCTACGGCAGGACAAGTGGGCAAGTGGAGACGCAGGCCGGTCATCGAGCTCCGAAATCAAAGTTCCCGTGTGCCGACCTTGTACTGACAAGGGGAAGGCAACATCATCCTCACCGCCAAGGCAAGGCGAGGACGGACACGGCGGAGTCGTAGAACCTGTGCATGCGTCGAAGCTCCAAGCGCGAGAACCGGGAATGGGAGCGCAGCGGACATAGCGTCTCCGGAGGAGAGCCCCGCGAGGGGTGAGCGATAGCGAATCAAATCCCGCTGGTATCCGTGAGGATAAGCTCCGGGCAAGGAGTGGTTTCAAAACGGATCGCTGGTTCAACGTTTCTGACGGTAATGACCGGACGAATGCCAGCGGGAATGGTGGAAGAGCCGGCGGGGTATCGCTGGAGTAGTTACGGGGAGGCGGTTGGAGGAGGAACAAAAGGAAATGGGAAGAAGGCTCGTGCGGAATTGGTGCGGGCGATCACCTCGGACACGGATACGGGATTTGATGCGGGGAAATGGAAGGAGGCATCGCGCAGATACAGGTGGCTTCTCGGCATGGCGCTGGATAAGAAAACTCTAAACTCTAATCCGCCGCGGCGGATCAAACCCGAAGGAAGAGTTGTGCGGCGGACGGGATGAATGAGGCTGAGGCGTTGGCAGCGATGAAGAAAGAGGAAGGAACGGCGACTGAAAGTCACCGCTACCTACCGGAGCTCGTGAAAGATTTTCTGAGAAACGGAAAAATGGTGCGCGGCGGTTGCGCGGCGATGCGAAGGCGGCGGCGGGGGTGCTGTGGAGTTTGCGCGATCTGCGGGTGGGTATTGGGTGAAGAGGGTCGGGGCAGACCCGCGTCAGCCCCTCCGGTTAGCTCCTCTTGGGCCTAGAAATCGTTCTCCATGAGCTTTTCCCTACGCTCGCGGACCAGCCGGACGACCAGGGCGGTCCATCCGGTTTGATGGGAGGCGCCGAGGCCTTCGCCCGTCTCGGCGTGGAAGTATTCGTGGAAAAGGATGAGGTCTTTCCAGTTCGGATCGTCTGAATAGCGTTTGGAAACTTCGGTCTCGCCGAAGCAGGGGCGATAGCCGTCCTTGTTTTTCGTGAACAGGGAGATCAGCCGGTCGCAGATGTCGATGGCGACCTCGCGCAGCGTGCATTCGTTTCCGGATCCCGTCGGATACTCGATCTGGAAGGTGTCGCCGTAGAAGTAGTGGTAGCGTTCGAGTGCCTCGATCAGGATGAAATTCGTCGGGAACCAGATCGGACCACGCCAGTTCGAGTTTCCGCCGAACATATCTGTCGTCGCCTCGCCGGGGGTGTATTCCACCTGGTGGGTGGCTCCCGCGTATTGGAATACGAAAGGGTGCTCTCCGTGCGCCTTTGAAAGCGAGCGGATGCCGAAGTTGGAAAGGAATTCCTTGGGATCCAGCATGTAGGCGAGGCTCTGGCGGAGGCGTTCCTCGGAGGGGATGGCAAGCAGCACCTTGCCGGAGGATTTTTTTCCCGGCACCCGGTTTGCGGTGACATATATCAGCACGTCCGGCTTGTTGACAAGGAACCAGTCGATGCGCTTCCGGAAGCTGGGGAGTGCGTCGATGGTTTTCTGATTCAGCACGGTTACTGCGGAAAGCGGCAGCAGGCCGACGAGTGAGCGGATACGGAGCGGGATCGGTGGCTCGTCGCCGATGATGAGTTGGTCGTAGTAGAACTGATCCTGCACGTCCCAGAGGCCGTTGCCGCCGAGCGTGTTGATGGCGTCGCAGATATTGACGAAGTGCTCGAAGAACTTGGAGGCGATGTCCTCATAGGCGGGTTTTGTGAGGGCGAGTTCGAGCGCCATCGAGAGCATGGTGAGGCAGTAGAAGCCCATCCATGCAGTGCCGTCTGCCTGCTGGAGGTAGCCGCCGCCGGGGAGGGCGTGGGAGCGATCGAAGACCCCGATGTTATCGAGACCGAGGAAACCGCCGCCGAAGACATGGCGTCCGTCGAGATCCTTGCGGTTGACCCACCAGGTAAAGTTCATCAGGAGTTTCTGGAAGGCCTTTTCGAGGAAAAGAAGATCCCGCTCACCCTTCTTGTTTGAGATCTTGTAAACCCGCCAGACGGCCCAGGCGTGGACGGGTGGGTTGACGTCGGAAAAGTTCCATTCGTAGGCGGGGAGCTGGCCGTTTGGGTGCATGTACCACTCACGCAGCAGGAGCAGGAGCTGGTGTTTTGAGAAGGAGGAATCGACTGCGCAGAACGGCAGCATGTGGAAGGCGGTGTCCCATGCGGCGAACCAAGGATATTCCCACTTGTCCGGCATTGAGAGGATGTCTTTGGCATGGAAATGGTGCCAGTCGCTGTTACGTCCTGCTAGGCGATTCTCCGGTGGTTCGGGTAGGTCCTTGTCGCCTTTGAGCCAATCATCGACGACGTAGTGGAAGAATTGCTTGGTCCAGAGCAGGCCTGCGTAGCCCTGGCGGCAGATCATGTTTTCCTCGTCGGATATACCAGGCTGGATCACGTCCGCGTAGAATTCATCGGCCTCGCGTAGGCGGGCATCGACGGTTTCGTGGAATTGGTCGAAGCCGTGAATGCCGCTGTCTTCTTCGAGGAGATGGAGGCGTGCCATGATGGTCACGGACTCGCCGGCAGGGATGTCGAAAACGAAATGTGCGGCGGCCTTGGTGCCTTCGCCTTTCGGGGAGACAGCTTTCTTTTCGCCGTTGACGATATAGCGGTGGAAGGCGTCTTTGGTGTAAGGAGATTCGTTTTTCCTATCGCCAAGGGATTCGTGATTGGTGTCGTTCTCGGTAAAAAGCCAATCCGCCTTTCGCGTGTGATCCCCGGAGACTGCGGTGTGGAAACGGAAGTTGCCGAGTGATTCGTGCTTGATGAGGAGGGTGTCACCTTCGCGGGTGATGGATGGCTTGACCACGGGTGCCTGGCCGTCGACGTCCCAGCTCCAGGTGTTGCGGAGCCAGACGCTGGGGAGCATGTGGATGGGCGCGGAATCGGGGCCGTGGTTGGTGATGGTGATGCGCCAGAGAATGTCCTGGGGGCTACGCTTGGCGACTTCCTGAGTAATATCGAAGTAGCGGTTTTCGTCGAACATCCCCATATCGGCGAGTTCGAGCTCGGGCCCAAGGCGACCGAGGTGTTCGTTTTTCAACCGAATTTCGGTGTAAGGGAATTTTTTCTGGGGATATTTGTAGAGAGCCTTGGTGTAGGAATGGGTGGGTGTGGAGTCGAGGTAGTAGTAGCATTCCTTGACGTCTTCGCCGTGGTTGCCCTCGTTCCCGCCGAGGCCGAAGAGCCGTTCCTTCAGAATCGTATCATGGCCGTTCCACATGACGGGGGAAAAGCAGAGGCGACAGCCGCGGTCAGTCCAGCCCTGCAGTCCGTCTTCGCCCCAGCGGTAGGCGCGACGGCGCGCCTGATCGTGGGGGAAAGCTGCCCATGAGTTTCCGTGGTCCGAGTAATCCTCGCGGACCGTGCCCCACTGCCTCTCACTGAGATAGGGACCCCAGCGCTTCCAGTTCTTTGCGCGGTCTTTTTCCTGGGAAAGTCTGACATGCTCTTCGTTCATGAAAATACCGAGGGAGAGGTAGCACGATCCGTGCGCAATGCGAATCGTTTCCTATTGGGAAATGTTTGCCGAGCGGGCAGCAGTGGAGAAGATGTATCTGAATGGTACTGGCGAGATGGTCCGCAAACTCGACCGTATCCCCGAAGGCAACGGAACCATGCTCGACAACGATACTCATCGATTACACGTCCTGTGCTGGAGTTGACGGTCTAGTCCGGGTTTCTCAATGAAGTTTATTCGAGCTTCAGTCGATAGGCTACAGCGGTATTTTTCCAGAAATAGCGTTCGCAGGCTACTTGTCCTTTGGGGGAAAAGTATTCATTTACCAATTTTTCTGGCGGCTATTTCTTCGGCGATTCCTCTTTTTCGCGGGCTGGCATGATGGGTGAGTCCCAACCAGCGAGATCGGAGGGTTTCACGTTCTTCACATGGCCGCCGAAGGAGAAGGTGGTCGGCTGGTAGGGGCCGACAAAGGAGATGTCGAGATCGGGCTTGATGACCTTTTCCATACCGGCTGCCCACAGGACGCCGTTGATGATCATACGACGGTAGTTGTCATCCAGAATGTCTTCGGATGCGCCCTGGGTGGAATGGAAGACGCGGTGCTTCTTGCCGTCCTTGGCTTCGTAATGCCGCGTCCAAGTGGATGGCATTGGCGGCTTTTTGGTATCAGGCTCGGCGTTCGGATCCATTGAGACGAGCGGCTGCGAATTGGTCAGAACGGTGAAATCGGGGCCGGGTTTTCCAACATACGCACCCGCATGGGTGAACGCATTGTCTCCGACACCCGTGAGGATGGCATGGGCTTTCTGCTCCGGCACGATCTGGATGCGGGTTCCCTGTTGGTGGTTATTTCCGTAGTGGCCGACCCATGTGTTGCCGAGGATCTGGTGGCCGAAGCCGTTCTCGTATCCTTTGATATTCGATTTGAAGTCATACTTCGCATACTTCGAATCCTTGGGAATCTTGAAAGCGTGCGAGGAGGTGCGCAGGCCGACGACAGGACCACCTTTTTCGATGTATGCCTCGATCTGCGCCATCTCGTCATCGGGTAGGTTGAGGAAACGGGCGAAGATGAAGAACAGGTCAGCTTGCTTGAGAGCCTTCAGGCCGGAGACGTTCGACGAACCGGCCTCGATGAAGCCGTTGCCGTCCACTCCGAAAACCACGGTGCATTTGAAGCCGAGACGTTTTGCAAGGATTCGGGCGAGCGCCGGGGAGGTTTGTTCCGTGCGATATTCGTGATCGCTGGCGAGGAAGACGATGTGCTTGCCGAGTCCGGGGCCGGAATCGCCTTCGTAAATGATGGAAGTGTCGGCTTGTACAAAGCCTGCGCCGGTGAGGGACGCGAGGAGTATGAGGATATTTTTCATTGTGTATGCGGTATTGTTGTGGGTTGGATTCGGGTAGGAGCCTATTTCATCGGATGATCCTTGAGCAGTTCCTCGGGCTTCCAGAAGATGCTGCGGTCGCTGGTGGCGGCACGGACTTTCTTGATCGTCTCCGGCTTCACCGGTGCTGCCTTGTTGCCCCAGGAGTTGCGGACGTAGGTGAGCACGGCGGCGGCTTCCTTGTCGTCGAGCAATGCGCCGAAGGCGGTCATCGGCGGGACTCCTTTGGTCGGGTCGTAGGTTTTGCCGTTGACCTCGATTTTGCCCCACAGGCCGTGGAGCGTGAGCTTGGCGAGCCTTTCCTCGTCTCCGGTCACCCATTGGCTGCCGGCGAGCGGCGGATAGACGGGATCCATGCCCATGCCATCAGGCTGGTGGCAGGTGGCGCAATGGGCGTCCCGGTAGAACACCTCGCCGCCGAGCTTGTAAGCCTCCGCATCGGCACCGGTGAGGTGGGCGGGAACGTCGATTTTCACCTTTTTCTCAACTTCGACGATCTTGGTCGCCATTTTCCCCTTGGTAGGGTCTGCCGGTCCCCAGAAATGTTTTACCGTCGCGGCGGCGATGCGGGCGTGCTGTTCGGGTGATTTGAGAAGGGCGGCGAGCAATTCCTCGTTGCGGACATGGTTTCGTTGATAGAGCCAGAGCGCTTCCTGAAGAGGGAGGGCGTGCTCCGCTTTTTTGGGGTCGAACTGTTTCACCCACTCGCCGAGAGCGGCGATGACCTCGCCGGATTCACGTTCGCTCAGCTCAATCTGCGTGCGGTGGCGGACGCCATCGACAGGATGTTTCAGGTTATCGAGCAGGGCGGCGATCGGTTGGCCGTCGATGGCCACTGGTTCCTGCAGAGGCTTCTCCTTGTTGATCAAGCGGTAGATACGACCGTGCTTCTTGTCGCGGTAGGGATCGCGGATGTTGTGCTGCATGTGGCCGATGATCACGTTCTGCCAGTCCGCGATGTAGAGCCCACCGTCTGCGCCGAAAACCGCGTCGGTGGGGCGGAAATTCTTGTCATCGCTGTGGAAGAAGCTGTCGGTCGGGGTGCCCCAGATCTCGCCGGGCTTGAATTGGTTTTTCCCGTCCTCAAAGCCGTCGCGTTGGAGTTTGTAACGCTTGAGCCCGAGGTAGCCAATCGTGTTGCACACTAGGAAGTCCTGCTGCAGGTCATCCGGGAAATTCGCGCTGGAAACGATCGCGTCCGCCGCCACAGGTCGAACCTCCTTTTTCAGCAGGGGGAACATCTTGAAGCCTTTGCCCGATGGGCGCACCTGGTAGGAGCGGCCACCGGTTCCGTCATTGGCGAATTGGTATCCCCAGCGGTCGAAGCTGATTCCGTGCGGGTTCGGGCTGTTGCCGGCGTGGAAGGTGATCGTGTATTGGCGCGGGTCGAAGCGGTACATTCCGGAAGCCGTCGAGGACAGCGAGGGACCCCACGGATGCTCGAAATTATTCTGCAGGAAGACCCCGCTCTGCCAGTAGAGCGCACCGTCCGGGCCGATGATTAAATTGTTGGCTGCGTGGTGGGTGTCGGAAGATCCGATACCTTGGATCAGGACGATGCGGAGGTCCGCCTTGTCATCACCATCCGTGTCTTTAAGGAAAAGGATGTCCGGCTGAGACGCGACGATCACCCCTCCGCCCCAGAACGCGAAGCCCAGCGGGTTGTGAACCCTGGCGAACTCGATCGCCTTGTCGGCGACCCCGTCGCGGTTTTCATCCGGCAGGATCAGGAGGCTGTCGGTCATTTCCTTGAGTGGCTCCCATTTCGGATAAGTGTTCCAGCAGGCCGCCCAGAGGCGTCCCTTGGCATCGACCTGCATCTGCACAGGGTTCGCTATTCCGGGGAACATTTTTTCATCCGCGAACAGGTTGACCTCGAATCCCTCAGGCATGTGCATCTTGGAGATCGCCTGCTTGCCGCTTAGGTAGTCCTTGCTGCCTTCCTTCGCTGCGCTGGAGCTCTTGCTTCCGCCGCCGACGTTGGAAATCACCTCGACCGGCTTGGGCACGTTCGAGTCGTCGACCTTGTATTGCTTGCCCTGCGCCACTGCCCAGATCTTGGGATCGCGGTTCGCAGTGGTTATATCGAGCATGGAGAGTTCATGCTCAAGCACTTCGCGGTTGGTTTGCCCGTTGACGAATTTTAATCCGGAGCGGCCGCCCCAGATGTCATTGCCATCGACGGCACGGTAGCGGTTGTGCCAGTGCCAGTTCTTATCGAGCACCGCTTTGCGGAGAGGTTCCATCGCCGGGCTGGAAACGACCTTTTTGTCGGTCAGTGCGGAGGCGATCACTTCGCCGATTTTCCGGTTTCCCTCGGGCAGGGGATGCACACCGTTGAGCGTGAGAGGCGAATCGGCTTTTGCGTAGAGTCCCTGGGAGGCGGAGAAGAGATCTACGAAAGCGGCCTTTTTCTCATCGGCCACCTGCTTGATCGCTCCGGTGTAGAGCGCGAGGTTGACATTGTTCCCATGGCCGTCGGGAAGAAGCGGTGTGTTGAGGTTCTCGTGGGCGATGGGAGAAAACAGCACGATTCGCGGGGCCGACTCGCCGTTGAATTTCGCAGCGCGGTATTTGTCGATCATCTTGCCGAGATCGTCCTTGAATTTTGAAACCCCTGGCTCCCCGGCGAAGGATTCGTTGTAGCCGAAAAACACGAAGATCACATCCGCCTTGCAGTGGGAGAGGTAATCCTCCGGAGAGGTGAAGCCCTTGCTACGCGGTCGTGACGTGATGGTATCCCCGGTGAAAGCAAGGTTACGGAACGAGATCTTCTTATCCGCCAGTTCGCTCTGGATCAGCGTCTCCACCCAACCGTCGTGTTGCATCCGGTCCGCCAGGCCGTTTCCGATCAGGCAGACGGTGTCGCCGTCCTGCAAGGGCAGTTGGGCGGACGCGGAGAGCGGCAAAAGGGCAGCGATCCCCATGGAGAGGGCTGCGCAGCGGGGAAATATGGACGAGAAGCGGGGTTTCTGGTTCATGGGCAAGTCCATGAAACGTGACCCGCCCGCCTGGCTTTACAAGTAAATGGAAAAATTACGGATGGGGCTTTGTTGGTTCGAGTTTCGGTTTCCTGCGTATTTCGCATAAAAAAGGGCGGGTTACTTGCTTGTATCTGTCGGACACAATACCCTCCAAGCCACAGAAATACGACATGTTCACCAACCGATTTTCGATTCCCGTCACGCTCGCGCTTGCCTCCTCGCTGATTTGCATGGCCACCGCCCACGAGGTGAAGCCGCTGAGCAAGGAGATCGCCGCCGAGGACAAGCTCGATAATGAATTTTTCAAGAAGAGCACCATGGTGCAGGATATCATGATCGCCAGCTCCTCGAAGGTGACCGATTCCACGCACCTTGAGACTGCCTATCTCTTCGACCGGCTGATGACGGATCTGACCTCCGATGTGCCGCAGTTTAAGAGCGAGAAGACCGGCAAGGAGCAGAGGGGCGGGGCAGGTCAGTTGTGCCTGTTTTCTTCCTCTAGGAATATCTCCGAGAGGCGGAAGCAGCGGCGGGCGAGTTCGCGGGCGTCGTTATCGCCGATGAGAGCGACACCTTCCTCGCTGACCTCTGCCAGATAGATCTTCCAAGCGTTCTTGCCGACCTTTTCAGGATCGATTTTCCGGCGGGGCTTCTGCGTTGGGCGCTGGTCGCGCCCCTTGGGTTTTCCGCCGTTGCCGTCGCCAGCCTGAGGAGTGGTGGTGGAGGGTTCTCCGGAGGAATCATCACCTTTGCCTGGGTCGGAATCATCCTGTGTGGAGTTGCCCTTGCCGCGCCTGCGTCGGTTGCTTCGCTTTTGCGCCGGTTTCCCGTCTTCGGTATCCTGTGTGGGGTTTTCTTTCGGAGCGGCCTTTGGCTTGCGGGCGGTCTCCGAGATCGGCTCCCCCGTATTGTCCTTGGCTGCGGAAGCCTTCTCCGCATCCTTTACGGTTTTGCGGGGGTTTCTATTGGAGATTCTGCGAACCTTGGGTTCCTGCGGGGTTTCGTTGGCCGGCCCTTCGGGGGTGGCATTGGTTTCTTCTGGCATTTTGATGTTATGGATACGGATCCTCTACTGAAGACCCGTGAAATTTTTTGTTAGGGCCGCGCGAACCTGTCTGGTTCTGCGGGCGATTAGAAATTGTCGATGTCGTCGGCGTTGCCCTCAATGCCGTCCTTGCCCTTGGATAGAAGGTCGAAGTCGGGGTTCTTGGCGTTATCATGATCGCCGCGCCTGTAGATGTATTCCTTTCCCCATGGATCCACGATCTTCGCATTGGCTTCGGTTCCTTCTGTCCAGCCCTGCTTGTTGTTGTCAGGGTCAAGCTGTGAGACGTAGATTTTTTCAGGCGGTGTGACGCTGGCGCCGTTGTAATAAAGCGCCTTGTAGAGGTCGTTGGAGCCAGCCGAGCCGGCCGGGTATTCACCGTTATCGAGCTTGTATTCCTCAAGCGCCTTCGAAAGGAGTGCAATCTGGATCTTTGCCTGGGAGTTCGCCTTCTTCTGAGTGACGATGCTGAATCCTCCTATGGAGAGGCCAGCGAGAATGACAATGATGGTGATCACCACGAGCATCTCGACGAGTGTGAAGCCCTTGGGCTGAAGGTTGGAGGATTTCATTTTCATAGGTTCCGAGGGTTTTGTGAGGTGCCGCCCAGAAGGTACAGCTGATCCGGGGAGGATTCCACCCCGGATTCCAAGGATCACTGATCGCTCATTGTCGAGATCATCTTGATCAGCGGCAGGAAGAGGGCGAAGACCACAGCACCGACGACGAGTGCGAGGATCACGATCATGATGGGCTCGAGGATGGATGTGAGGGCGGTGACGGCGTTGTCTACCTCATCGTCGTAAACGTCGGCGACTTTAAGGAGCATTTCCGGGAGTTGACCGGTTTCTTCGCCCACGTCCACCATGGAGATGACCATATTGGGGAAAACGCCGCTGGCGGAAAGCGGGGTGACGATGGATTCACCTTCCTTAACGGCCTCATGGACCTGTGAGATGGCATTGGAGATGACGACGTTGCCGGCGGTGTCGCGGGTGATGTTGAGCGCTTGGAGGATGGGCACACCGGAGGTGACGAGCGTGCCGAGCGTGCGGGCGAAACGGGATACCGCGGACTTGCGCTGGATATCCCCGAAGATCGGCATGTGGAGTTTCGCCTTGTCGATGAAGCGGCGGCCGCCCTTGGTCTGTCCCATTGCGTTGAGGCCGGCATAGAGACCGCCCGCTGCGACGAAGATCCAGATGACATTCGGGATGCCGAGGATCTGGCGTCCAAGACAGAACTCCGAGAAACCGAAGACGATCTGGGAGATGAGCGGAAGGGCGTCTCCTGTTTCCGCGAACATCTCCTTGAATTTCGGGACGATGAAAATCATCAGGAAAATGAGGATGGCGACCGCGATGAACATGACGATGGCCGGATAGACCATGGCGGATACGATCTTGTTTTTCAGTTTCTGAGCTTTTTCCTGATACTCAGCGAGACGGTTGAGGACAACTTCGAGCACACCGCCGAGTTCGCCTGCCTTGACCATGTTCACATAGAGCTTGTTGAACATCTTGGGGTGCTGCGCGAGCGATTCTGAGAATGTCGAGCCGCCCTGGACGGAATCGGCGAGGGAGCTAATCGTAGACTTGAGAACCGGGTTTGGCTCCTGCTTGCCGAGGACGGTGAGGGAGCGGAGCAGCGGGAGCCCGGAGTCGATCAGGGTTGCGAGCTGTCGGGTGAAGACCATCAGGATCTTCGGCTTCACATTGCTCTTGGCCTTTCCGAAGCTGATGTTCTTGCTCTTGCGTTTCACTGCGGTGCGTTTCGCACCGATCTTGGCCTTGCCTTTGCCTTGGCCTTCTTCGGCTATCTGGGTGGGGTAGAGGCCTTGGCCGCGAAGTTTCTGGATGGCATCTGCCTCGGTGGCGGCTGCGACGTTTCCGTCGGCCTGTTCACCTTTTGCATCGAGGGCTGAGTAAATGAAATTTGGCATGGGGTTTTGTGATGGACAGTTACTGAAAGAATGGCGTTGAAACGGGATTTGGCTATGGAAAAGTTGAGGGGAATTTGTCCGGCGACTGGCAGATTCTCCGGACGTTTGGTCGGGATCAGGTGTATTTGAGGACTTCCTCGATGGTGGTTTTTCCGAGATAGATGTTGCGGAGGCCGTCTTCGCGCAGGGTGTTCATGCCGAGTTCGATGGCTTTCTGCTTGAGGACGACGCTTGGTGCACGGTCGGTGATCAGCTCGCGGATGGGTTCGGTGATGTTGAGGAGTTCGTAAAGTCCGGCGCGCCCGCGGTATCCGGACTGCCCGCAGACCTCGCAGCCGGCACCTGTGTAGAACTGCTTGTCACCGAGTTCGTGCGGGGATACGCCGAGCTGCGAGAGGATCGCCTCGTTGGGTTCGTAAGGGGTCTTGCAGTCCTTGCAGATCGTTCGGACGAGGCGCTGGCCGAGCACCCCTTCGAGGGATGCTGCGACGAGGAAAGGCTCGCAGCCCATGTCAATGAGGCGGGTGACCGCGCCGGGTGCGTCGTTGGTGTGGAGGGTGGAGAGGACAAGGTGCCCTGTGAGCGCCGCCTGGATGGCGATGGTTGCGGTATCCTTGTCGCGCATTTCTCCGATCATGATGCGATCCGGATCTTGGCGGAGGAAGGCGCGGAGAATGCGCGGGAAATCGAGGCCGATGGCTTCGTTGATGGGGATTTGGATAATCCCGTCGATATCGTATTCGACCGGATCCTCGGCGGTGAGCAGCTTCGCATCGATTGTGTTGATGCGGCGGAGGCCGGCGTAGAGGGTGGTCGTTTTTCCTGCTCCTGTGGGGCCTGTAACGATGAAGATGCCGTTGGGTTTTTCGATGGTCTCGCCGATGTATTCGTAGATTCTATCTGGCAGGCCGAGGTTCTCGAGGGAGAGGTTGACCGAGGAGCGGTCGAGAACGCGGAGCACGATCGATTCGCCGTGGTGGGTTGGCAGAGTGGAGACACGCATATCCACCTGCTTCTCGCCGATCTGCTTGACGATGCGTCCGTCCTGCGGGATGCGGCGTTCGGCGATATTCATGTTCGCCATGACTTTCAGACGGGACAGGATGGGTAGGGCGAGGTGCACCGGGGGAGGCGCCATTTCATAGAGTGCGCCATCGACCCGGTAGCGGATCTTGAAGTCCTTTTCGAAGGGTTCGAAGTGGATGTCCGAGGCCTTTTCCTTGATCGCCTGGTAGAGCACAAGGTCGACGTATCGGATGATGGGTGCGGAGTTCGCCTCAGCCTCGGCGTTCTCAGGATCGAATTCCTGTTCGCCGCTGTCGAGCTGAGCGAGGACGTCGCCCATCGCCCTGCCTTCGCCGCCGTAGCATTCGTTGATCTTCGCCTCGACGAGGTAGTCCGGTGCAACGACCACGACGATCTCGCGGCCGAGGGCGAAGCGCAGGTCTTCGACCGTCTGGGGGTTGAGCGGATCGACGAGCGCGAGATGCAGGCCCTGGTCGTCGAAGTTCACCGGGAAGGCGCCGTGGAGGCGTGCGGTTCCGGCTGGCACGAGATCGAGAAGGGCATCCGGCGGGGTCCAGCTCTTGAGGTCGACGAGAGTGGTTCCGAGTTCGGAGGCAACCACGGGCCAGACATCGTCACGGTCTTGGATGACCTCGAAATCCGCTAGGAGATCGGGCACGGTTTTGCCGCTGTTTTCGATTTCTGCGAGGATTTCCTCGGACAGCGATGCGTCGATTAGTCCGCGAGATTGGAAAAGTTCTAGAAGTTGGCGGTTGTCCATCTGAAGAAGAGAAATTCTAAGTTTTAAACCTCAAGCCCGAATGAAGAGTCATGGGGCTTTTGTCTGAAAGTCGAGATTTAGGATTTAAGGTTTAGGGTTTCAGTCGAAATCGCCCATGGTTGCGTGGACGACTTCTGAACCGGAGGTGAGGCCGGAAAGTACCTTGCGGATACCATCCTCGCGCAGGGTGCGCATGCCCAGTTCGCGGGCGCGGCGGCGGAGCTGGCTGGTGGTGAGGCCGGTGTTGATCATGGCGCGGACTTCGTCGTCGATGTTGAAAAGCTCGAAAATGCCCATCCGGCCGCGGTATCCGTTGCCTCGGCATTTTTCGCACCCGACGGGATTGAAGATGGAGGCATCGGCAACGCGCGAGGCGTCGAGGTGGAGGGCGCGCATCTCTTTTTCGGTGAGATCGGCGGGCGCCTTGCAGATCGGGCAGAGCTTGCGGACCAGTCGCTGGGCAAGGATGGATCGCACGGCGGATGCGATGAGGAAGGGTTTCACTCCGATATCGGCGAGACGGGCGACGGCGGACGGTGCGTCGTTGGTGTGGAGGGTTGAGAAAACAAGGTGACCCGTGAGGGATGCGTTGATGGCGATGTTCGCCGTTTCGGCATCCCGGATTTCCCCAATCATGATGATGTTGGGCGCTTGGCGGAGCATGGCGCGGAGTGCGGCGGCGAAGGTCATGCCGATTTCAGCTTTCACCATCACCTGGTTGATGCCCGGCAGCTCATACTCGACGGGATCCTCCACGGTGATGATTTTCTTATCCGGCTTGTTGATGACGTTGAGGCAGGCGTAGAGGGTGGTGGTTTTGCCCGAGCCGGTGGGGCCGGTGACAAGGATGATGCCGTCGGGGAGTCCGAGGAGTTTCTCGAACTGCGCCTGGTCGTCCGAGAAGAAGCCGAGCTCGGGCAGGCCGAGGAGGAGGGCTGTCTTGTCAAGAATACGCATGACGATGGATTCGCCGTGGTTCGAGGGGACGGATGAGACCCGGAGATCGACTTCCTTATCGCCCATCTTGAGCTGGATCCGCCCGTCCTGAGGTAGGCGTTTCTCAGCGATCGACATGCTGCCACTCATGACCTTGAGGCGGGCAATGATGGCGGGAAGGAGCTTTTTCGGATGAGTGTCGACGTGGACAAGTTTGCCATCGAGTCGGTAGCGGACGCGCACCGATGTCTCCAACGGCTCGATGTGGATATCGGAGGCGCGGAGGCGAAAAGCTTCGGTGAGGGTTTGCTGGACGAGCCGGATGATGGGGGCGTCGTTCTCCTCTATCCCGGCTTCCGAGTCACCGGTGGAAACATGGAAGGAATCTTCCGGCGAGTCGCTGCGCTTCTCCTCCACCTGATAGAACTGGAGAAGGTGGTGGTTGATGTCGCCGTGGGTGGCGCAGGCGAGGTTCAGTTCACGCCCGATCACATGTGGCAGGCTGTCGAGCGTCTCGAAATCGAGTGGATCAGCGACCGCGACCGTGAGATACATGCCGTCGTCCGAGACCGGGATAGCGCGGTATCTGCGGGCGATGTCCTCGGATACGGTGAGGATCACCGAGGGATCAAAATGAAACCCGGCGAGATCGATGAAAGGGATTCCGGCGTTCGAAGCAAGGGTCTCTGCTACCTGCGTTTCGGTGAGATCTGTGTGGTTGATCAGGTGCTCGATGATCGTCTCTTTGCCCCTCAGCGACGAACGAGCATTCTGGATCTGTTCCGCGTCGATGATGCCGCCTTCTGCGAGCAGTTCTGCCAAATAGTCTTCGTTTGAGAACACAGGATATGAATCTTGAAAAGTGAGAGCGGGGCTATGCGGCGGAACCCTTTCCTGCCGTATGATGTCAAGATGGTCAAATGGCGGGAGGCTGTCAACCAGCCACATAGGAAATTGCCCCCAATTGTGTTTGTTCTGGCAACTATCGTTTTTCGCTACCCGGCTTCTGGGCCAGCACCATGAAGTGGCTGGAAGCAGCGAGGGTACCATCGTCTGCGCTTCCTTCGAAGCGGCGGATGAAATCAGCGAGGGTAACCGGGGCGATCGATTCGAGCCACGGTTCGGACCATTCTGCGAGGTCGGTGAAATTGACGTCGGCGGTGATGTCGCGGAGCCCTGGGTTCAGATAGATCTCCGCACCTGTCGTGCGCTGGTGGAGAAAATATGCCCGGAGCGTACCACCGGGGCGGCGGTGATAGAGTTTTCCGACCGTATCACCATAGTCGATGGTGAGCATTTTTCCATTCTTCCAGCGAGGTAGCCAGGACTCGAGCCACAGGCGGTAGGAATCGTGGATCTCGATCCGCTGCCCTTCGGGAAAGTTCAGGGAAAGAGTGGATGAGGGTGGAAGCTCCGCGGGCGGAAGCAAAGTTTCCACAGTCGGTTCCCTGGAGTGGTCGAGGGCGACCTCTCGCCACTGGTCGCCAGCCATCTCGAATAAGCGGGCCGGAAATGCATCGACGAGTTCGTTGGAGAAAATGACAGCTTTGCCCGAACAAGCTTCCAGCGCGGCGTGGATGGAAGTGTGGTGTTGCACCTTCGCTCCGAGGAGAGATTTCTGTCGCTCCGCGAGGCGTGGCGAGGATTCCACGAGGTGGAAGCGGGTGCGAAGCCGGAGCAGGAAAGGGAGGTTGCGGATGACTTGCTGGGTCAGTGTGCCGAGCCCCGGACCGATTTCGATCACATGGCGGGTTCCGGTTTCTCGCAACGCTTCCGCGATCCAGGAGGCGATGGCTTTCCCTGGTAACTCGGAAAGCTGGGGAGCCGTCGTAAAATCGCCGCGTGCGCCGATGTCCCGGATGTTCCCCGCGTAGTAGCCGTGCACCGGATCATGGAGCGCACGCGCCATGAACGTTTCGAAGGGTTCTGGGTTTCCGGAGCTCAAGGTTGGGGCGGCTGATGGGGGCTGATTCCCGGACACGGAACAACCGCGAACCCTATGGGCGCGCGGTTGTCAAAAATATCCCGAGGGAGTCCGTTTACTTGGCCGCAGCGGTGCGTGCCTTGCGGATGAAGCTATTGACCGTTTCGGAGGGGTTGGCGCCGACGGAAAGCCATTTGTCGGCCTTCTCGAGATCAATCTCGTAGTTGGTGCCCTCAAGCATCGGATTGTAAGTGCCGATTTGCTCGATGTAGCGTCCGTCGCGGCGCTTGCGGCTGTCGACGGCTACAATTTTATAGTAGGGACGGTCTTTGGTGCCCTTGCGGTTGAGTCGGAGAGAAACTGACATGATGTAACGTGTTGCGGAGTTGCCCGTTTTCGGGCGGGCGCGGAGATTGGTTCAAATCCCGTGGGACGACAAGCGAAATTTTAAGAAGTTTTGGGCGAAAGTTTGGTGGGTTTTCCTTTGCGGTGGGCAAAAAAAGAACCCGGCTGGTCTTGCCTGCCGGGTTTCGAGGGAGGTTTCGTCCCGTTCGATCAGAATTTCTGGGTGCGGACGTGGCCGTAGTAGCTTTCGAAGCCGAGTTCCGGCGGGAATTCGGAAAGGCCGTCGTAGACGTTCATGTC
Organism: uncultured Verrucomicrobiales bacterium; assembly: GCA_905478925.1. Taxonomy (GTDB): domain Bacteria; phylum Verrucomicrobiota; class Verrucomicrobiia; order Verrucomicrobiales; family Akkermansiaceae; genus Luteolibacter. Next base: position 7,195 of record CAJQKQ010000108.1, on the reverse strand, counting down.
CACCCGGTTGTCCTGCCCGCACTTCTCGTAAGGGGGCTTGAAGGTGCCGCGGTAGGTAGGGCAGGTGAAGGTGAAGAGCTCGTAGAAGCCATACCCGAGGCGGCGGAAGGCGCGTTGTGTGCCATCAACAGCACCGTAGGACCAGCCCGCTTTGCGGCCGTGGGCTTCGCTTCTGCGGACGATCATTTCCGGGATCTCGGTAATCCCGTAGAGGATGTTACTGAGCGCGCGTCCCAGCTTGCGTGTGGAGGTGTATTCGGAGCCCGGAGGCGCTTGGATGTCCGCTGCGGCGAAGCCGGACAGGGCAAGGAGAGCGGTGGCTGTGAGAAGGAGTTTTTTCATGCTTGGGGAAAAGATAGGAAATCGAGGGTAGAGTTGGCAAGTAGAAGTTTGGCGATTTTTTGCCTCAGAGTTCGAAGGAAAGCACCTTGAGGATGCCCGGAGTTCCTCGGAGTTTGGCGAGCAGCTCTACGGACGGCTCGGTATCCACCTCGATGACGGTGACGGCGGTCTTCTCCTGCTTGTTGCGGGAGAGCGCCATGTTGGCGATGTTGACCTGTGCCTCGCCGAGTGTGCCGCCGATCACGCCGACGATTCCGGGGCGATCGTCGTTTTCGACGAAAAGGAAGCGCCCGGTCGTGTTGGTTTCGACGTAGTGTCCGGCGATGTGGACGATGCGCGCGGAATTGCCGAAGAAGGTGCCGGCGATGGTGATGGTTTCATCGCCCTTGATTGCGGAGATCTCGATCAACTCGGTGCAGTTCGTCGAGAGGGCGACGGTGGATTCGGTTACGCTGATACCATGAGCCTTCGCAACGGCGGGTGCGTTGATCAGGTTCACCTGTGCCTCGTGATGGGCGGCGGATAGGTATCCGGTGAGGATCTGGCGGGTGACAAGCTCGGTGTCGAGCTCCGAGACCGGGCCGAGGTAGGAAACGCGGATCGCATCGCACTGAGCCGGCGCGATGATCGAAAGTAGCTTCCCGAGCGACGAGGCGAGATCGAGATAAGGGCCGACGGATTCCAGGGTCTTCGCGTCGAGGTTCGGCATGTTGACCGCGTTGCGGATCTCCCCGGTGAGGAGGAAGTCCTTGATCTGGATCGCGACCTCGATGCCGACGTTTTCCTGCGCCTCTGCGGTGGATGCGCCGAGGTGGGGGGTGAAGGCGGTCTTCTTCGCCGAGAAGAGCGGGAAATCCGCCGGGGGCGGCTCGACCTCGTAAACGTCGAGCGCGATGCCGGCGAGGTGGCCGGCATCGATTGAGGCTTTTGCCGCGGCTTCATCGACAAGGCCGCCGCGAGCGCAGTTCACGATGAGCGCGCCCTTGTTCATGAGGGCGATGCGGTCCGCGTTGAGGATGTGCTTCGTTTCCGGCGTCATTGGGATGTGTAGCGTGACAACGTCCGCACCGGTCAGGGCGAGGTCGGCGGTCTCGGCGAGTTCCACTTTCAGCACCTGCGCGCGGGCAGCGGTGAGGAAAGGGTCGTAGGCGACGACGTGCATGCCGAAGGCCTGGGCGCGCTTCGCGAACTCGGTGCCGATGCGGCCCATGCCGAGGATCGCGAGGCGTTTCCCGAACATCTCGACGCCTTCGTAGAGTTTCCGATCCCACCTTCCGGCGAGCATCGAGGAATGCGCTGGGCCGATGTTCCGTGCGAGCGAGAGCATGAGAGTGAAAGCGTGCTCGGCGGTGGAGATCGTGTTGCCGCTGGGGGTGTTCATCACCACCACGCCATGGTCGGTGGCGGCGTCGCGGTCGATGTTATCGACGCCGACACCGGCGCGCCCGATCGCCTTGAGGTTTTTGGCGGCGGCGAAGATTTCCGGGGTCACTTTCGTCTGCGAGCGGACGATAAGGCCGTGGTAGTCGCCGATGATTTTCGCGAGTTCCTCGGGGGGCAGCCCGGTGTTGACGTCGACGGTGACTCCCTCTGCGGAACGCAGGGCGTTCACACCTTTTTCTGAAATGGGATCGGAGACAAGGACTCGGTAGTTGCTCATGGGGCGCTTTGCGTAATCGCGATGGGAGTAGCTGGCAAGAGGAAGTGTGGATAAATGGAAGAAAAACGAGGAAAAAAGAAGAAAATCACAGAGATTTAGCTAATTTGGATGAATTTCGGAGAGCCGACGAGCCGCCACCCTGCAGCCATCTCACCGGGAAACCCAACAGGGGGATCAAGAACTAAGGGGATTGAACCTCTCCAAAAACAGAAGGTTTCAATCTGGAAACCAAGAATTCACCGCAGAGCCGCAGAGGGCGCGGAGGAAAAATAAATTTGATCGTCCCATCCATCCGAAAGAGAAAGGCGCTTGAGAATGTGGAATCTCAATTTTGGTAAAACCGGCTCTGCGTCCCTCTTCGACCTCTGCCGTGAAAAATTCCAGATCGTCTGCGCTTGAATGTCTTCAAATATAAATACCCTGCCGAAGGGAGACCGCTTTCAATCTTCGGCACTCGTCGTCTCACTCTCGATCCCCAGTTCTTTGAGGAGCAATAAGTCCAGTTCGGTTTCGCTTGGTTTCATGCACTCCGAATCCCCGAATTTGATGACCTGCGTCTGCTTCTTGGTCTGGCCGATCGCGAGGTAGACGTCGTTTCCTCCGGGGAGGCCGGCATATCTGGTGGCGGTCACTTTTCCCAAGAACCGACCGTCCCCTTCCTCACTCGTCATCATCTCCCCGGATTCCGATGTGTAGTCGTCGAAGTGTGAACGGATTGCCGCGTCGATGTATTGTTGGATTTCCTGAGTGGTCATGAACTGTCGTTTCAGGGATCATCCTCAACCAGCTTGCAGCAGGAGGCGAGCGTCGATCCGCCAACAAACTCTGTTTCGGACGAGATCGAGTCAGTCCAAACTAGGCCAGAAGAAGGGACGACCCATGCCGGGAAACTTCGGAAAATCCTATCGAAGCCTTCAAGGTTCATTGCTTGCCGCGGCGAGCGAGGAGCAGGTTGGAATGGTAAAGAGAAAATCGGAAGACGAGGCGTAGGAAAGCCGTTCTTCCAGGCGGCAGCGGAACCCATGCACACTATCCTCGCACGATGAAACCCGTGCAAAATCCAGCCGCCTGGAAGGACGGGGTTCCGCAGAACGCCTTCTCCTGGAGACGGAGGGTAACTCGCTCACCCAGCATTTCGTTATCACCTCGTCCCAAGTGAAATCCTTCCGCAGCATCTTGGCTAGCCATGGATCCACGGTGGGCGGATTCTTTGCTGCGGCGAAACTTTCCGGGCGGGTGATTGGAATCGACAGAAGGGCGCGAAGTTAGCAAAGCCGGAATGAGTTAGGGAAAACAGACGCTTAACCTTTTGGGTGAATGATAAAAATCATCTTTGAAGGACCCACGTGATTGAACCTTTGCTGCCTTTGCTCCCTTCTGTAAAAAATTATTTCGGTTTTTAGGTTTATTTACTCACCCAGCATTTCGTTACCACCTCGTCCCAAGTGAAATCCTTCCGCAGCATCTTGGCTAGCCATGGATCCACGGCGGGCAGATTCTTCGCGGCGGCGAATCTTTCCGGGCGGGTGATGCGGGTGAAGAGGACTCGGCGGCAATCGCTGCGGGACACGGATTTCGTGCCGTAGCCGGCGGGTTGGTTGCTGGACCAGAAGCGGACGTTTTTTGCATCGTGGTCGAGATAGATGACGAGGTGACCACGCTCGCTGCCACCGATGCGATCCGTCCACCAGATTTTAAGAAAGTCCCCTGGCTGGGCTTGGTTCCATGAGGTGAAATTCTTTCCGGCACGGAGATCCGTCACCAGCTTCGCGGCGCCCGTGCCGTTTGAGTTCCAGCGACCGAATACGCCGTGGCCGTCCTGTTGGTCGATCTCGGGCAGCAGTTCCTCCGGGCCAGTGCTTAAAGCTTTGAGGAGCACCAGATAGGTTGCTCCGGAGCAGAAGCTGGGTTTGGCTTGATTCGCGTTCACGCGGATTTCCCCGTCGGTCAGATTACAGGCTGCGTGCAAGAGGTTCTTGGTTGGGTCGCTGCCGTCGTATCCGCCACCGGTGGGCATGGTCCGGACGGTGGCGAGGATCTTGGAGTTGAAACCCGAAGGTTCGGCGACCGTCATGTTCGCGCAACCGGCCGCGAAAACTCCGAGCAAAAGGATGAGGGTAGATTGAAGCGGCATGCGGTATCCAAACAGCTCCACACCCGATCGGCCAATAGAGAAGGTCAGGAAAGAATGCAGGGCGAATGAATGGAGTAGGTGCGTCTCCGCGCCTTGAGTTACAGGTGGCGTCTCCGCCATCTGTAGCAAAGGCTTATGAAACTTCGTGAATTGATTCTGGCGGGAATGGGAAATGCGAATTCTAACCATTCGACAGGGTGGCGCCGCAGGCTTTGGACTGCTGGGATTCTTCATTCCCAGCTCTTGCGGGAAGCGTCGATCACCGGGGCGATTGGTTGCTGCCGGCCTTGTCCGCTTCATCGTCATCGAACACGAAAGCTGCGGATAAGAACCGCAGCAGTCCTGAGCCTGCGGCGGGAGATATGATCTACCCGCCGGCGAAAACTGGATTGAAGCCTGCTTCGCTTAGGATGCGCTTCACCTCGTCGCGTTTGTCGCCCTGGATTTCGATGCAGCCATTTTTTAAAGTGCCTCCGACACCGCAGGCTTTGCGCATCTTCTTGGCGAGTTCTTGTTTTTCCGAAAGTGCGATGCCGGTGAAATTCTTGACGATCGTGACCGCCTTGCCGCCGCGATGCGCGGTCTGGCGGATGATGTCCACTCGGCCTCGGTTGGTATTTTTCTGGCCGCGCTTGGAGGTTTTCACCGGAACCGAGTTCTCCGGCCCCGGAGGTAGGTTGCCAAGAGCATCCAAGGCTCCGAAAGCATTGGGTTGTTGCGGTTCTTCTGCAGCACGTGCGGCCTTATCTTTTTTCCGACTCATTCAGTCCATTCAAGGCCGGATCTCAGGAAGCTCACGCTTATTCCTCAAAATCTGAAGGAATTCCGCTCGGTGCTTCAAAAGGGACGAATGGGAGTTTTCCGGTTTTGAGGGAGGAGTGCGCTTCGCAGGGTTTCTCCGGATCATGGTGAAAAATACGCAGGGTACCTATATACCAGAAGTCGAACCGCAGATGACGCAGATTTACGCAGATGGAAGAGAAGATCCTCCCAAATAAACGTTTAGAACCCTGTCTTAACGATCACCGGGGGCGGCTTTCCAAGCGCAATTCCGGGAAAATCTGAGTTCATCTTGGCTGGGAAAATAAATGTAGATGCCTTGGATCCGGTTGTATCCCTGCTTTCCCACCGCGCTGAAAAGCTGCTAGCTTTTTCCCGATGAAGAAATTTACTGGTACGAGCTTCACGATTTTACGAAGGGCTCTCGGATACGGGCTGCTGGCAACTGTTGCGTCGCTCGTTTCGATTGCGATCTACGTTCTGCAGAGTCGTGCGGATCTCGGGGTGTGGCATGAGGCCGATCTCGATGAGGAATTCACGGCGAAATCGGATGTGGCGGATTTCGTCGGCTACCTTGAGCTTGAGGAGCGCCTTTTCGAACAACTGGAAACGGAGATCTATGACAAGACTTCGCCAGCTGATGCGATGAGTATCAACCGCTTTGAAAAAGGCGGGACCATGGATCCGACCTCCATGCAGGTGAATTGGAACCGTACTTTCGAACTCAAGCAAAGCGCTCCCGCAGCCGGTGTTCTTTTGATTCATGGTATGTCGGATTCCCCGTACAGCCTGCGTCATCTAGGGGAGAAATTTCATGCTGCCGGAGCCGCGGTCATCGGGTTGCGGGTGCCCGGGCACGGCACCGTACCGAGCGGACTGGTCGAGACGACATGGAAGGACATGGCGGCTGCTGTTCGTCTCGCTGCGAAGCACCTGAAGGAGAGTATCGGCGACAAGCCGCTCTACCTCGTTGGCTACTCGAATGGCGGCGCGCTTGCGGTGATCTACGCGCTCGAATCGCTGGATGATACCTCCTTACCAAGACCTGAAGGCCTGATGCTCCTGTCTCCGGAAATTGGTGTCTCGAAAGCCGCCGGATTTGCTGTCTGGCAGGGGCGTATCGGGCATTGGCTCGGGCTTGAAAAGCTGGCGTGGAATTCTATTTCCGTGGAATACGATCCTTTCAAATACAACTCGTTCGCCGTGAACGCCGGGGATCAGGCATACCGGATCACCGTCGAGATCGAAGAGCGGATAAGTGAAAAGGCCGAAGCGAAGGCTCTGGGCGATTTTCCGAGGGTTCTTGCGTTCCAATCCGCAGCCGACGCGACCGTCTCGGCTCCCGCCCTGATCTCACGGCTTTTCGACCGATTGCCGGATCGCGGGCACGAGTTGGTTTTGTTCGACGTCAACCGTGTGGAACTTGTTGAAAAGCTTCTCAGCAAGGATCCCGCCGAGGAGCTCGCAGAACTTCTGACGGGAAAGAGCCATAAGTTTGCGCTGAGTGTGGTGAAGAACGAGCTGACGGACGGCGTGCCTTCCCGCCGGGTTGTGGTCATGAAGCGTGAGGCGGGAACTGCGGAAACAAGCACCCAGGTCACCGAAATGGAATGGCCGGATGAAGTCTTCTCGCTTTCCCATATTGCCCTGCCGTTTCCTGAGGAGGATTCACTCTATGGGAGTGGCAACGGCGGTGAAACGCCGACTCTCGGGAACAGAGCTCTGCGAGGCGAGCGGGGAATTTTGTTAATCAGCCCCGGCGAAATGCTCCGTCAGAAATGGAACCCATTTTATGCGTGGATGGAGGGGAGGGCGCTTGAGTTCACTCAATTGGAAGCGCGCGGAAACGCGAACCCGGACTGATCTTCGTAAGCAGGAAATCAGCTGTAGAGAGCAGCAAAGGAGCAAAGGCTTGGACGATGTTTGAATACGGTAGGGCTGATCCGGATCGGTCAGCCCACTTTAAAAATCTAGCCGCCCGCCTCAGCCACACGGCAGTGAGATCCCGGGGGAAATGCCGTGTCTTGCCGTGGCTTCACTCCCTTTCCTGAGATACGGCGCTTGCGTTTTTGATCAGGGCCGACCGAGCCGGATCAGCCCTACCATGATTGAATGGCTTGTTCCTTTGCGGCTCTGCGGCTTGGCGCGAGATTTTTCTATACGAATGCGATGCGAACCGATTTGCAGGGGAGGACTCGCGCAAAGCCGCAAAGGCTTGGACGATGTTTGAATACGGTAGGGCTGATCCGGCTCGGTCAGCCCACTTTAAAAATCTAGCC
>CAJQKQ010000107.1 GCA_905478925.1 uncultured Verrucomicrobiales bacterium | reverse complement strand
CTAGTCCATTTCTTCGTATAATCGTAGGTCTTCACCGTCTCCTCCCCACCACCGAGCTTTTTCTTGGTCTTGGTCTCAACATCCTCCTCCCATTGGTAGAGTTCCACATTGCGACGCAGCTTCAGCGCCTCCGCACTCACCTTGAAATCGGGATCCTCCAGCGAGCCTTCGGCTACTGCTTTTCCAGTGAAATAGATCAGCTTCCCGTCATTTACCGATTCCGATTGCTCGACGGAAACGGTGACCAGCAATTTCGCTCCCTCCTCAAGCGTCTTGCGGGTCTCCACCGCGCGGCCCTCGTTGATAAACAGGACGGGGACGGAGATCACGATCAGCAGCAACCCGAAAAGGACGCCCTTGATGGAATCACCGACCCGGCCAAACCAACCGGTGCTTGAGGTCACTGAAAAATGGTCTTCTGACATGCGCTTAGTTTGCAGAAATTCCTCACTCCAAGGCAATTACAAATCCCGGGGTGGTTTGTAGGCCTGAGAATTCGCTACCGCCTCGGTTGACTGAAAGAGCCTCGCGAAGGCTTCTTCCAAGTCCCGGAGGCACGGCCAGACTGTAGTCGGACGGTGGATCTCACACCAACAGTCCGCGCTCCGCCACATGCCGCAGCCACGGAATAAAATCCAGTTCCGGAGCAACCTTTTTGGCATGATCCGCCAACGCCACCACCGAGAGACTTCCGTCCATCGCCGCAAGCACTTTGAACTGCGGGAAGCTGAACATACAGGATTTCAGCTCCGCATCCGGTAGCGGCAGTGCCTCCCTAGCACAGACCTGTCGCCAGGCATCCAGCTTCGGGAAATCTGAAATCTTCAGCGTAGCGTCGATCTTCGGTCGCCCTCTTGCTTCTGGCATCGCACCGAGAACCGCATCCGCCCCACAAAACAACTCCGCCCGGAAAGTCTTTTTCAGCACATCATCCCCCGCATCATCCCCTCTTTCCCCGGAAACAGAATCCCCCAGCCACTTCAGCCCGCTGGCATCCGCAAGTTTCACAAACGCCCCCAGCGACCATGCATCCATCACCGGCGCGAAGTCGTCGAAGGCCAGCACCTCCGGCCCTTTCGCCAGCATATCGGCGACGATCTCCTTTTGCCCCGCCTCCACCACGCTCATCAGCAGGGAAATCGCCTCCATCTCATCCTCCGCGCCCGCTGCCTGGATCGCGCGCACCTTCTCCACCACCGCCATCCGCTGCCGCCAACCGGCCACCACATTGAAGCTCACCGCAGCGATCCCTGCCGGCGAAAGCCGTTTCCCGATAAAATCCATCAGCGCCAGCTTCACCTCGTCCGGCACCCATGAGAACACCCCGTGCGCGATGAAAAAATCGAATCCACCCTCCGGTTCAAATTCCTGCAACGGGCACTCGCAGAATTTCACATTTTCCAGCCCCGCCTGCCGGGCGAGATTCCGCGCCGTGGAGATCGCTCTCGCAGAAATATCCACCCCCGTGCACTCCGCGCCCGGCCAGCGGTTCGCTAGCGACAGGATGTGGTGCCCCGTCCCGCAGCCGATCTCCAGAATACGCGCGCCCTTCGGATCCGCCACCTCCAGCCCCGCCGCCCGCGCCACCGCAGCATTCACCAAAGGATCCGCCGCCGGATGGCTCATCGCCGGATAGGCTTCCGCACGGTAAAGCTCCGCAAAGGTTCGGGACATGCAACTGTCTGTACCGGAATAAGCGAAAAGGGAAAGAGCGGATCAGCCATAAAAAGCACAAAAAACCGTGAAGAGTGGCCCATTGAATCTGGATTCAAATATTTTCGGTGCTTGGTTTTGAGATTGTTGATCCGAATCGTTCCCCTTTTTGTGAATTCTGTGCCTTTTGTAGCAAATATGGACAAGGGTGTTTCCCAACCCCTTTGCACAAGCGGAGTCTTCTCTTCCTATCCTCTGCAAAGGGCTTGGAAAGACCCTTCTCCTTATTCCTTCATCCAGAGAGTATAAGATTCCTCCGGCATATTCCCGGGATTCCTTTCGATATACCTCTCCGCCCAGTCGTAGTGGACCTGCGAGCGCATCAGCCTGTCCCAGCACTCCGCCTGCCACAACTTCCCGGAGCGATCGGCCTTGCGATTGATCTCCCGTGCGGAAAAAAGTTTCCAGGAATGGAGCACATCCTCCAGGCGGTGCTCCCCCAGCAGTCGGAAGAGGACGTGGACGTGATTCGGCATCACCACATAGGCTCCCAACTCGTATCGCTCTCCTTCGAAGTGGTGCAGGGCGGTGGTGACCATAGCCCTCAGATCGGGATCCCGCAGCAGGCAGGAGCCGTGGCAGTCATCCAGCAACTCCTCGAAGCGCATGGTGAAAAGTCGGTTACGCTCCTTCATTTCCTGCTCATCCCACGGCTCCGGATGATCTCGCTCCCACTCCGCCCTGTGGCTCAGGATCTTCCTCACCGCGCTTTCCGGCAGGGAATCCACCTGCCTCCAGGTCACGAAAACCCACGTCCCTTCTTGCTGCCAGTGCGGGAGATTGATCCGGTGCTTCGAGATTGGCTTCTCCGGATCAAAGAACATAGCTCGGAATTTATAATAAGGTGAAGGGTGTTTCCATCCCCTTTTTATGGAGAAGGGTGTTTCCCAACCCCTTTGCACAAGCGGAGTCTTCTCTTCCTATCCTCTGCAAAGGGCTTGGAAAGACCCTTCTCCTTATTACGCCAGCACCTTCTTCACCACGTTCCCATGCACATCGGTGAGACGGAAGTCGCGGCCTTGGGCACGGTGGGTCAGCTGGGTGTGGTCGAAGCCTAGCAGGTGGAGTATGGTGGCGTTGAGGTCGTGGACGTGAACCTTGTCCTCGATGGCGTTGAAGCCGAGATCGTCGGTCTTGCCGAGTTCGACGCCGCCTTTCACGCCGCCGCCGGCCATCCACATCGTGAAGGCGTTGGGGTGGTGGTCGCGACCGTCGTTGCCGCCCTGGACCATGGGGGTGCGGCCGAACTCGCCACCCCAGACGATGAGCGTTTCATCCAAGAGGCCGCGCTGCTTGAGATCCTTGATGAGAGCGGCGCAGGCCTGATCGACATTCTTGCAATTCTTTTCCAGGTCTTTGACGAGGTTTCCGTGCTGATCCCATGACTCGTGGAAAAGCTCGACGAAGCGGACTCCCCTTTCCACCAAGCGGCGGGCGAGCAGGCAGTTATTGGCGAAGGATCGTTTGCCCGGCTCGGCTCCGTACATTTCGCGTATGTTCTCCGGCTCCAGCGAGATATCCGTAACCTCGGGGGCAACGTCCTGCATACGGAAGGCCATCTCGAAGGCAGCGACGCGGGAGTTGATCTCGGGATCGCCGATCGATTCGAAGCGCTTGTGATTGAGGAGATTGACGGCGTCAATGGTTTGGCGCTGCTGTTTGCGGGTGATGCCCTTGGGGTTGGAGAGGTAGAGGACGGGCTCGCCGATGGAATTGAAACTGACACCGTCGTGGATGCTGGGCAGGAAGCCCGAGGACCAGTTGCCGTTGCCGCCGGAGGGCCCCTTGGCACCGGAGGACATGACGACGAAACCCGGCAGGTTGTCGTTTTCCGAACCGAGTCCGTAGGAGACCCATGAACCGAGCGAAGGTCGCCCGAACTGCTGGGAGCCGGTGGACATCAGGATCTGCGCGGGGGCGTGATTGAACGCATCCGTGTGCATCGAGCGGATCAGCGAAATGTCATCTGCGCAGGAGCCGATGTGCGGGAGGATATCCGCCATTTCCATCCCGCATTTGCCATACTTCTTGAACGGGAACTTGGAGCCCAGCAGCTTGTTCTCCGGGCGGATGAAGGCGGATTGGTAGCCTTTGAGAAGCTCGGCGGGAGGCGCGGTGCCGTCCAATTCGCGCAGCACCGGCTTGTTGTCGAAGAGGTCGAGGTGGCTGGGCGCGCCACCCATGTAGAGGAAGATCACGTTCTTCGCCTTCGCAGGGAAATGCGGCGGCCGCGGCGAGTGCGGATTCGCGATGACCGAGCTGGCCGAGGCCTTCCCCAACATCGAGGTCAGTGCGACCGAGCCGAGGCTGAGCCCGCAATCTTTAAGGAACCAGCGACGCGAGAAGGAGCGCTGGGCGGCGGTGAGTGTGGAGTCGGGTAACATGTCAGTGGAAAGTGCCGAGTGATCAGTGATCAGTGGAAGACTTGGGTTGGAGGATGGAATATCGAATGGAAGAGTGACCGCTCCGATGCTCTTCCTTGAGAGTTGAATTTTGAGTTTTCAATTCTTGGTGATTGTTTCGTCGAGATTCAGCAGAACGCGGGCGACGGCGGTGGCGGCGGAAAGCTCGGGCAGCGGATGGGCGGAGAGGTCGAGGGTGACGGGTTGGTAGCTTTCGAGAAAAAGCTTCACCTGCTCGGGATCGGCGGTGAGGCCGTTTTCGTAAACGGAGACGAGGGCATCGATCTCATCGCTTTCCGGCTCGCGGGAGGTGCAGCGGACGAAGCCGCGGGAGACCCTTTCGGAAAGCTTCCCGGTGTCGGTGAGTATGAGATGGGCGAGGCCGAGCGCGGACTCCAGGGAGACCTGCTCATTGAGCGTGACGAGTGCCTGCAGGGGTGTGGTCGAAACGGTGCGCCGCACGCAGGAGACCGCGCCGGTCGGTGCGTCGAAGGTGACGAGCATCGGATACGGCACGGAGCGGAAACGGAAGGTGTAGAGCGCGCGGCGGTAGCGGTTCGAATCCTTCTCCACGAACCATGTCTTCGGCCCGTAGGAGGCGGGTCGTTGGAAAAGGTAGTCCGGTGCGGGCGGGAACACGCTGCGACCGCCGAGCGAGGGATCGAGCAGGCCGGAGGAGGCGAGCTGGATGTCGCGCACCGTTTCCGCAGGCACCCGCAGGCGCGGGCCGTGGGCGAGGAGGCGGTTGTTCGGATCGAGATCGCGCATAGCGGGACTCATCACGGAGGCCTGCTGGTAGGTAGCGCTGGTAGTGATGAGGTGGTGGATGTGCTTCATGTCCCAGCCGCTTTCCATGAATTCCACTGCGAGCCAATCGAGCAACTCCGGATGCGAAGGAGCGGCGGCCTGATGGCCAAAATCTTCAGAGGTCTCCAACAGCCCGGTGCCGAAATATGCCTGCCAAACACGATTCACAAAAACGCGCGCGGCGACCGGCGACTTTGCATCGACCAGCCATTTTGCGAAAGTCAGGCGCGACTCCGGATCACCCGGTGGGAGCGGATGCAGGAACGCGGGGACGTGGGGTGTCACCACGTGCTTCGGATGGGTTTGCTCACCGCGCTCGAAGAGGCGGGTTTCGCGCTTCTCATCCGTCTCGGCGGCGACGAGCACCCAGGTGGGTTGCGGAACCTTCGCGTAGAGCGCTTCGATTTTCGCGGTCTCGGCAGCGAAGGAAGGATTACTTTCTCGCCAGTGAGCGAAGAGGTGAGTCGCCTGCTCAGAGGTACGTTTCCCGGTGTCTGCCAGCAACGCTTCGAGCACGAGCGGCGGGAGTTGGTCGAGGGCGTTCGGCAGGGTCGCGGCGACCGAGAGCCGGATGCGACCGAGATTGTAGGTCATGTTGTCGTCGGAAGTGAAGCCACCGTGGCGCTGGGTCAGAGTGTATTTGAAATGGGCGGTGCCGCCGGTCTGAAACGGCTCGGCCAACTCGAAGGTGAGCACGGCGGGATCATGATTGCGGGCGGGGTCGCGCTCGTTGGTCCAGGCGGTTTTTACATCGTCGTCGAGCGCAAAGGAGGCGGGACCGGTTTTGCGGTCGTCGGGTTCGCGTTTCGCGGTGCCTGGGTGAAGGCTGTGATCGATGGCGGTCACCGCAGGATTAACGCTGGCGACAGGATTAACGAAAGGCAGCGCCTCGACCTTTTCAGGATCGCTACCGGCCTCAAGTTTGAACTCGGAAAGCGCGCCGGTGCCGCGAGTCGAACGACCCGGCCCGGACATGGGAAGGTAAGCGTCGTTCATCAATTCGAGACGCGCGGAGCGGATTTCCGGAATCTCCAGAGAGGAAGAAAATGCTTCGGTTCCGCGAGTGGCCGCGTAGCCTTTGTTGATGATGGATTTATCAGGCAGCGGTAAATACTTCTGACCCGAGTCGCCGAGCTGATAGAGCTCGAGCGCGTGCCACTCGGTGCGTGCCAGGGCGAGCATTTCCTGCTGCCACTTTTCAAAAGCCACCGTGGCATCAGGGGATTTCTCCACGATCTCTCGATCGATAGAGACGATCTCCGCGAGCAGACTGTCGGTTTCCTCTTTCGCCGAAGGCAGGAGGGCGGCGATGGAAGTTTCCTCGATGCCGTTGAGGTAGGCATACATGCCGTAGTATTCGTCGTGGGTGAGCGGGTCATACTTGTGCGTGTGGCACTGGGCACACTGAGCGGTGAGCCCGAGCACGGATTTCCCGACCGCATCGATGCGGTCGAATATGCCCTCGATTCGGAACTGCTCGGGCTTGGCTCCACCCTCCTCGTTGGTCATCGAGTTGCGCAGGAAGCCGGTGGCGATGCGATCGCCCTGGGTCGCGCCCGGGAGGAGATCGCCGGCGATCTGTTTCACGACGAAATCATCGTATGGCATATTTGAGTTCATTGCGGAGACGACCCAGTCGCGGTAGAAATGGTGGAAGCGCGGAAGGTCTTTCTCGTAGCCTGCGGAATCCGCGTAACGGCCAGCGTCCAGCCACTCGCGCGCCCAGCGCTCGCCGAAGTGGGGGCTGGAAATGAGGCGGGTGACCTCGACCTCCGTCTTCCCGATTGCGGAAAGCTCCTCCAGTGTCGGCGGCAGACCGGTGAGATCTAGGGAAAGGCGACGCAGTAGCGTTGCCGGATCGGCGGCAGGGGAAGGCTTGGCACCCTGCGCCTCAAGCTTGGCCAAGACGAAGCGATCGATGGGGGTTTTCACCCACACGGAATCCTTCACGGCAGGAACCTGCGGCCGCTCCGGTGCCAGAAAAGCCCAATGTGTCCCCCACTCCGCACCCTCTTCGATCCATTGGCGGATGACGGCAACCTGCTCCGGCTTGAGAGCTTTCTTCTTATTCGGCGGAGGCATGATCTCGTCGGGATCCGTGTGGGTGATCCGTTTGAGAATCAGGGAAGCGGCGGCATCGCCCGGCACGATGGCTTTGCCACTCTCGCCGCCTTTCAACGCCAGTTCGTGGACATCAAGCCGCAGCCCGGACTCGACCGCCTCCTCATCTGGACCGTGGCAGGCGTAACAGTTTTCGGAAAAGATCGGCTGCACCTGGGTGGTGAAATCTACCTTTTCGGCGAGCGCGAGCGCAGGGAGAAACACGGCGATAATGGGAAAGGTGGAACGCATGTGGACAAAAGATACGCAGAAAGCCGGTCGATTTTCCATGCCGAACCCGTCAATTTATGGTAATATCCGCGCATGAATCGGCGCGATATCCCTCATCCAGAAATCTCCATCTCGGCCCTCTTCGACGACCTGACCATGCTCGTCTTCTACATCAAGGATGCGGACGGGGCATTCGTCCGCTGCAACCGCCGCTTCGAGGAATTCCACGGACTGGAACCCGGCGGAGCGATCGGCTTGACCGACCACGATCTCAACGAAGCCGGGATCGCTGACCGCTACCGCGCGGAGGACAGGGAGGTCATGGAGTCTGGGGTGCCGTCTTCGAACCGCACCTGGATGGCTCCCAGCGCAAAAGGTGTCCTGCGCTGGTGGGTCTCGCGGAAATCGCCAATCCTGAGCGAGGATGGAACCGTGTGCGGGGTCGCCGGGGTGATGTATGAAATTTCCGGCGCCGCCGGGCTCACGGAACCTTTTTCCAGAATCAAACCCGCGCTGAAACTCATCCACAGCGAGGAGCAAGGCCCACTGAAGACGGCGGAGCTTGCCGCCGCCTGCAACTACTCGGAAAGCCAGTTCAACCGCGTCTTCCGCAGCATCATGAGCTGCTCGCCGCGCCGCTACGTGCTCAGCCACCGGCTGGAGACGGCGAAGGATCTGCTCGCCCGCACCGACCTGCCGCTCTCCCACATCGCGGGTCGATGCGGCTTCTACGACGCCAGCGATTTCGGAAAACGCTTCCTCGAGCAGGAAGGGCTAACGCCAAGAAAATACCGGATGAAGCTCCAAGGCATGATTCGGACGGAGGGATGAACCATACCCGGGTTCCTCCCTGAAGAACGGCTCGCGCAAAACCTCGAAGACGCAAAGCCGAGCAGGTGGAAAAGCTTCTTACTCAAGACCCATAATCCAAAACTTTGCGCCTCTGCGACTTTGCGCGAGTTCCTCTTGGCTTGGGACAACCTGACAAAGCGGAACCCGGTCCAGCAAAGAAATTTAAAGAACGGCTCGCGCAAAGCCGCGAAGACGCAAAGCCGAGCAGGTGGAAAAGCTTCTTACTCAAGACCCATAATCCAAAACTTTGCGCCGCTGCGACTTTGCGCGAGTTCCTCTTGAGTTGGGACAACCTGACAAAGCGAAACCTGGTCCAGCAAAGAAATTTAAAGAACGGCTCGCGCAAAGCCGCGAAGACGCAAAGCCGAGCAGATGGGAAAGCTTCTTGCTCAAGACCCATAATCCAAAACTTTGCGCCTCTGCGACTTTGCGCGAGTTCCTCTTGAGTTGGGACAACCTGACAAAGCGGAACCCGGTCCAGCAAAGAAATTTAAAGAACGGCTCGCGCAAAGCCGCGAAGACGCAAAGCCGAGCAGATGGGAAAGCTTCTTGCTCAAGACCCATAATCCAAAACTTTGCGCCGCTGCGACTTTGCGCGAGTTCCTCTTGGCTTGGGACAGCCTGACAAAGCGGAACCTGGTCCAGCAAAGAAATTTAAAGAACGGCTCGCGCAAAGCCGCGAAGACGCAAAGCCGAGCAGATGGGAAAGCTTCTTGCTCAAGACCCATAATCCAAAACTTTGCGCCTCTGCGACTTTGCGCGAGTTCCTCTTGAGTTGGGACAACCTGACAAAGCGAAACCCGATCCCAACCTTCCCTCCATTGCGACTTCGCGGCTCAGCATTTCCAAAGGAAATGCCTCCACGCGTGGGGATACTTCCACCTGTCACCTGCCACCCTCACGAAATCTTTACAATTCCCCATAGAAAAGTCATACGGGCTTTACAGGTGAAAGATCACCTTCTGGGCGAACCTCAGGTCATCCACAACCATGAAAGCCCTCATCCTTCTCACCGCCCTCACCATTTCCTCCTTCGCGCAGGAGAAAACCCTCGATCTCACCCGCCCCGAAAACTACGCGAACCAACCCGTCCCCGCCTACATCACCAAGGACAACACCCCCGCCGGCAACGAAATCACCGATCTCGGCGCGACCCTCGGCCGCGTGCTTTTCTACGACAAGCGGCTTTCGCGCAACGACACGATCTCCTGCTCCTCCTGCCACCACCAGCAAAACGGCTTCAGCGACACCGCCACCGCGAGCTCCGGCGTCGCCGGCACAACCGGACGCCACTCAATGCGGCTCATCAACGCCCGCTTCTCCGACGAGATGAAATTTTTCTGGGACGAGCGCGCCGCGAGCGCCGAGGTACAGGCCACCCAGCCCATCCAGGATCATGTGGAAATGGGCTTCAGCGGCACCGACGGCGATCCCGATTTCAGCGATCTCGTAACGAAGCTCTCCGCCATCGAGGAATACCAGGTGCTTTTCCAAGGCGTTTTCGGCGAAGCCACAATCAATGAAGAACGCATCGGCAAAGCAATCGCCCAGTTCGTCCGCAGCCTGCAATCCTTCGACAGCAAATACGATGCCGGCCGCGCGATCAGAAACGAAGGCCAGCCGTTCCCAAACTTCACCGCCAGCGAGAACACCGGAAAACAGCTCTTCCTCAGCCCGCCCAATAATGGCGGAGCCGGTTGTGCCGGCTGCCACAGGCCGCCGGAATTCGACATCGACCCGAACACCGGCAACAACGGCGTTAGCGGCTCGCTCGGCGGCGGCACCGACTTCACCAACACCCGCTCCCCCAGCCTCCGCGATCTCGTCGACCCCAATGGAAACCCCCACGGCAGCTTCATGCACGACGCCTCATTGCCGACCTTGCTTTCCGTTGTGAATCACTACAACGCAATCCCCGCCGTCGTCACCGGACTCGACAACCGCCTCCGCCAGCCCGGCCCGGGTGGCGGCCAGCCACAGCGCCTGAATCTCTCAGAGCAAGAGAAGGCCGACCTCGTCGATTTCCTCGAAACCCTCACCGGCAGCTCGATTTACACCGACGAGAAATACTCCACCCCTTTCAACACCGACGGCTCGCTCGGTCTCGTCATCCTCCCCACCGATAACGCGCAAATGTCATTCTCGGAGCAGGACGGCACCCAGTATGTCACCCTCCGCTCCTCCGGCGTCCCGAACGTCGAATACCTCTTCCAGACATCCCCGGATCTCGACCAATGGTCATCCACCTCATTTACCGCATCCGCTGCCGGTGAGTTGGAAATCGACGTCCCGCTCGTCGAGGGCGAAGACCAGATGTTCTACCGCTTCGCCTACGGAGTGACGGCGGATTAGGGCAGAAGAGAATTTCCTTTGAATAAATCCGCAGCCGGATTACTCTATACCTCGCTTAGCGAATGGGGGCGTTCTGGTTTCGACGGAATGTTTGAAGCGCTGGCTGCACGTAGAGGTTGGTCGGTTGGCCTCTTAAAAAAGCCGCCCAAAACACATAAATGCAAACTCTAACGAGCTCGCACTTGCTGCTTAATTGACAGCAACGCCGATCCCCCGATGTCTGTTGAGGGAGGAAGCGAAACTTAGCAGACTGGATGGTGAGCCGGGGAACCGGGCATGCCATCGAGACCAAACAGGCTCCTAGGAATCACAACGCGGCGGGTCGGCCCAGCGTTTCCGAAACACCAGATGATCCGCTAAACGTGTAGACGCCTTCGCAGATGGCGTTCCGGACAGGGGTTCGACTCCCCTCGCCTCCACCAGCCTTCGCCAAGGCTACGGCTGGCAAGCCAGCTGCTTGACTGACGTGGCCTTGGCGAAGGCTGCCCGCCGAAGCCTTGGCGAAGGAGGGCTTACGCGTCCAAACAACCCTCCAGCTCCGGCGCAACAAGATGCACTACGTCTACCTCATCCGAAGCATCTCCATTCCGCACCAAACCTACATCGGACTGACCGCCGACCTAAAAGCCCGCCTCAAGAAGCACAACGAAGGCGGCGCCCCCCACACCGCGAAGTTCAAACCCTGGATGCTCGTCCAATACTCCGCTTTCCAGACACGAGAAAAAGCCGCTGAGTTCGAGAGATACCTCAAATCAGGTTCTGGCAAAGCTTTCGCAAAACGGCGGTTCTGGTAAGGCTACGGCTGGCAAGCCAGCTGCTTGACTGACGTGGCCTTGGCGAAGGCTGCCCGCCGAAGCCTTCGCGAAGGAGGGCTTACGCGTCCAAACAACCCTCCAGCTCCGGCGCAACAAGATGCACTACGTCTACCTCATCCGAAGCATCTCCATTCCGCACCACACCTACACGGACGGATCGAATCGTCAAAGCCCCTACTTTGAACTCCCAAGGAGAAATCGGACGGCTCAAATTTGAGCAGACCTATCCCGCCTCTTCAGATCGCGGAGATCACCGGGAAGAACCACGCTGATGTGACCCGTGACATTCGAAATATACTCAAACAGGCGGAAATAGGTGCCAGCAGATTTGCTGACACCTATTCTGATGGTCAAACCAAGCTCCACGGATGCTGCAATCTCCCTCGCCGCGAATGCGATCTCGTCACTTCCGGCTACTCCGTGAAATACCGGCTGGCCATCATCGATCGCTGTCAGGAGCTTGAAGCGAAACAATCGTTTAACTTGCCGACCACCTTCGCCGAGACGCTTCGATCCTTGGCCGATACGTTGGAGGAAAACGAAGGTCTCCTCATCGGGAACGAGGAAATGTAGCCCAAGGCCGAGTTCTACGATGCTGTGACGGCCTCTAGGACAGTTTGCGAGATGGCCGGGGAACATGATGCCGTCGTAGTTATCTTCAGCCAGGCGCAGGTGCGCCAGCGTAAGATCGCCCACTTCCTCAAACGCTACGGATCGGACGCATTACCCGAGGGCCCGGAACTCGCGGCGATGATGGGCACGTTCCAATTTTTCGTCGAAGGCTGGAATGATGACCCGCAGGAACTCTACGCCATCCCGGAAATCCGAAAATCCTATCAGCACTTCCACAACGCCTGGCCCTACTGGTTCTTCTTCTGTGATCTCAACACCGAGACGCTTATGATGATGACCCTCTGCCTCATGCCCAACATGCAGAGCTTCAAGCGCCTCGGAGAATCCAAAGCCGCCGCAGAATGCGACCCCATGGACTTGATTCGCTTCATCCAGAAGAACTTCGGCCAGCTCAACGCAATGATGGAACGCGCCGGGATGAGTGAGCTGGACATCTACAACCGCACCCGGGATGTCTTCCTCCACTACAAGCTGCCGTATGACTCGCCGCCGCCGGAGGGGTGATGAGAGGCCGCTTCGGCGTCCTCCTCAAAGATGCAACACAATGGGTATTCTATCGCCCACAGGTGTCAGACATGGCGCGACCGAGGGTGCTTGCCACGAGGTAACGGTTCTGAAAACCTCTGGTATGCCTAACATCTCCGAAAGCGACCGTGCGGGACGGACACGCGCCCCGATGCAGCGGATCTACCACATCCACGAGGCGGTCTCCGAGGGGAGGATGCCGAATTGCTCCGTCCTGGCCGACGAGCTGGAAGTGACCGCGAAGACCATCCAGCGCGACATCACTTTTATGCGCGACAGGCTGAAGCTCCCCCTCGAATACGACGACCAGTGCCACGGCTACCGCTACATCGGGGACGTCAGCACTTTCCCTGTCTTCGAGGCCAGCGCGGAGGAACTCGCCGGTCTGTTCCTCGCCCGTCAGGCACTCGAATCGATCAAAGGCACACAGCTCGAACAAACGATGCGCGACGTCTTCGCCAAGCTAACCCGCGCGATGGAGGGTAAGGTGAACTTCGCTTGGTCGGATCTCGACCGGGCGCTGTCCCGCAAGCCCGCCGGCGCAACCAAGACCGACCTCAAGCTATTCGGAAAGTTGGCCGAGGCGGTGCTGCATCGCCGCGAGGTCGAGTTCAACTACCGCAAGCTCGGCAGCGACAAGACCGAAAAGCGCAGCATCCAACCCTATCACCTCGGCGAGGTCGACCATTGCTGGTATCTGATCGGGTATGACCTTGAGCGTGGGGGGCTGCGGACATTCGCTTTCCCCCGGATCCGTGCAGCCAAGGTCTGCAAGGGCACGTTCGAGGTGCCTGATCATTTCAACGGCCCTGCTTACCTCGGCACATCCTTCGGCATCTGGGTCGATCCCGAGCGCCCGAACTTCAAGCAGGAGGTGCGGATCGAGCTGAAAGGTTATGCTGCGCGACTGGTGCAGGAACGCCGCTGGCACCCGAGCCAGCAGATCACCCCGCTCAATGCCACCAGCAGTCGCGTGGAGGTGCGCTTCGAAGTCGGACGCCTTGAGGAAATGGTGCGCTGGACACTGAGCTGGGGCAGCCAGGCGAAAGTCCTCGAACCGAAAGAACTGCGCGACCAAGTTCGAGCAGAGGCGGCAAAGATCCAGGCAGGCTGAAGGGCAGCCCCCCCCCGAGGTAATTCACAAACCCTCGCGGAAGGCGAACACAGCGAGTTGCTGTTCCACCTCCCGGAGTCTGCCCGGTAGCAGGATGGCAACGATGCGGCGATGAAACCGCTCCGGCGGATGGGCGCGGCTGTAGGGCAGCAGCCAGATCAGGCGCGGTGCCAGCAGACAGGCTCTGCGAACTAACCCCGCGGCATTGCCGCGCACAATACGCTTCCGTAGGGCGGCCTCCACCTGATCACGCAGCCAGCGGCGAACAACTTCGAGTTCCCACGGGTCAGGATCAGGATCAAGTAACACCTCGCGAATGTCATCCCAGAGGCAGCTGTTGCATTGGCTGAGCCGAGAAGGTTCTCGCCGCGCACGACGTACGACGAGCGGCCCAAGGATTTTTTTCCTGCGGCGGATCATGATGGGATGGTGGTATGGTGTTCGGACAGAACTAGGCACCCTGTGGTGAACTTATTCATTTGAACACCAAAGTGCACCTGGGGGTGGGACAAACACAGACCCACCAGTCCGAAAAATTCATGGGTTCATCCCAATCCCTTGTGTAACAAGGGGCGACGGGCACGGCATGGCCAAGCCGATACCATGCCCGCCTGGGAGGAAATCCTATTTCTGCCCTTCCTCTTCCGCGACAATCTCATCCATCGGCTTGTGGAGATCCGGAGAGATCGAGAAAATGCGCCTCGATCTGGAATGACGATGGTTCGAATGAACCGGTTGACCCAAAAAGTCCCATCGGAGAGACTAAGTTTCAACCCTGACCCCATGTATGTCCCACACCTCTTGTCAGGGTGTGGCCATGTCTGATTCCACTCCCCAAGACTCCCCCTTAAACCCCGCAATCACCGGCCTGTTGGCTTCGCTACGGATGGGGGAACCGCGTATCCACAACGGCATCGGCTTGTGGCCGGTGTTTGCCGAAAGCAGTCCCGAACCCGCCTACATCACGCTGGCCGAAGCCCTGTCCCTCGACGGATTTAAAATCACGGAAGTCAGCGAGGGCGGCTCGGTGCCGAGCCTACGGGTGATCAACGAGACGCCGCACCACGTGCTGCTCTTCGACGGCGAGGAACTCAAGGGTGCCAAGCAGAACCGCATCCTCAACACCACGATACTCATCGCCTCCGGATCATCGCTCGACGTGCCGGTGAGCTGCACCGAACAGGGCCGCTGGTCTTATGATTCGGCCGAGTTCAGCTCCAGCGGGAGTCTCGCCCACTCCGGCTTGCGCAAGCAGAAGTCCGCTTCGGTGGCCTATTCGCTGCAGATGAACGAGACCCATGCCTCCGACCAAGGTGCTGTCTGGTCGGAAATCGAACAACTCCACATGGCGGCGAAGAGCGACGACAACTCGAAGACCCGTGCGATGAAGGACGCCTACGAAGGGAGCCAGCGCGAGCTCGACGAATTCACCCGGGACATCCCCTGCCAAGACGGTCAGTGCGGGCTGCTGGCGGTGATCGGCGACCGGGTCGAAGGCATGGATCTCCTTTCCCTGCCGGATGCCTATGCGAAACTGCACCGCCGCCTGGTCGAGAGCCACGCAATGGATTTCCTAGTGCGCAAAAAAGGCGTGTCCCGCAAGGCGTTGGATTCCGAGGCTCCCGCGCGCTTTCTTGCGGAAGCCGCCAAGGCACGCGAAACCGTGCACGCCACCCCGGGACTCGGCAGCGACCACAGACTCCGCTTCCGCTGGGGCCACGGTGCCGCGCTGCGGGTCGATGAAACCGTCGTCCACCTCGCGGTGTTCGGCGGTGGCGGGCTTGGCCAGGGACATCATCCGTCCGAGCCGCGCCTCCACCGCCGCCGCCGCTCCCATCTGTGAGCATGCAAAATCCGCAGGCGGTCAGGGGCAGCCAACTCCCCCCATGAACTGCTCCGGGCCGCCTGCAACTTGCCCCGTCATTTTCGAATCCCAAAACCTCTCATCCCATGGCCAAACCAAACTCCAGGAAATCAAACAAAAGCACCTCCCCACTCGTCACCGTTCTCAAAACACTCGTCGTCCCGGCGTTCGAGTATGAAACCGAGCCAGACGATGGTGAGCCGGCTTTCGAACTCATCGAACCCGAAACCGATTCCACGGAACCCCCTTCGGTTCGCGGCATTTGCCGAGGAACGGAGCCGGCACACGTATGCGCATTGCCAATCGACGGGGAGCGCACCTGCCTGCGCTTCTCATGGCTGGCGGGCTACCTGATCGCCGATTACCCCTCCGATGCCATCCTCGTCGGCAACCTGTTGGAGTGCACCCCCTTCCATATCCGGGCTGACTGCCAGCTCGGCATGTCCGGACGCCTGACCATCGGCTGTGATCTCGTCGTCAGGGCTGATGACGCACCCCTGGTTGAGCGTCGCCTCGGCGAGTTGCTGCAGCTGGCCGACGACCTCAACTGGTTCTTTCCGCTGCGTCTGCCGCACCGCCTCCATTGGCAGGATCCCGGCGAATTCGAAATTAGCTGGGAGGATCTCCCTCACCACGACCTCGGCGAATTCCTCGATGACGGGCTCAGCGCGCCTCCCAGCGAACGGACTCCGGTGACCCTGCTGCGCATCGCCCAGGGAATGGGGCGCTGGCACGATGTATTGAGACTGCTGCGCGAACATCCCGAAGAACTACCGCGCAAGCAATGGGCTCCGCTAAAATGCATGGCTCTCCGCCAAATCGGCCGCTGGCTTCCAGCCATCCGCGCTGCGAAGGCGGGTGGCATCCGCAAGGGGCGCTACCCGGGCGGGAAGTGGCTCAGCCCATCCTACTTGCACGCGCTGATCGAAGGCGGCGACGACATCGAGGCGCTGCGCCTGCTTGGAACGCTCCTGGAGGGAGAACCCGGCTTCTACCGCTGGCTGCGCGGACTCGCCATGCACCGTGCCGAGGACAGCAAGCAGGCATCGATGGAGTTCTCCCATTATGCGGCGGCCTGGCCCGGCGACGTGCTCGGAGCCGCGGCGATCCACGAGCTTGGGTTGGAGATCGAATGAACCGCTCGTCCTAAGCGAGGGAGATTACTTCGCCCTCAAATACCGTGCGGAGAAATTCTTCGGACGATCCTCACCGCGACGCATTCCGTCGCGACTTCTTTCCATGTTGCGCCCGTAACCAAAACACATCATGCCAATTCCCCGATTTCGTTCCAACTTCGACCGCCTCATCGGCCTTTGGGTTTTGCGGGCTTTCTCACGCAACCTGGGCAGAGCCTGCTTCATCAGTGGATCTGAATACGCTGATTCCGACATCGCGGAGTTTCTTGGACTGCCCACGGATCTCGACAAGGAGGTTCTCCGTAAAATGCCGCAGTTGCTGGATGATCTCCAGGCGTCGTTGGAGAGAGGGAAGGCGGCCTTGCCCGCGAAGGCACGAAACAACTTCACACGCTTTGCCGCGTCTCTCAGGCTCAGCACAGCAGAGCAACGCATCCTCGAATTCTTTGCCTGTTCGGGAACACAGCCGCCGCTAGCCGATACGGGGCGCGTGCTCCAAAGGGTCAACGTGACGGAGACCCCTCGCTTTCTTTCGAACGTTCTCTGCCTCCCTCGCCACGTGGTGGCGAAAGCCGTGGCACCAAGTGGGCGCCTGAAGAAATGCGGGCTTTTGAAGAAAAGCGAAAATCCGTGCCGAATTTCCAGATTGGAATTCCATTCAGAAACACTGGCAAACTGCCTGCTCCAGGATTCTTACGATCCGGGCAAACTTCTGAAATCATTCGGCGTGGTGACCGCGCCGCCTCCGGAACTCGGGCTCAAGGACTTCCCGCACATCCAGACTACCCTGAGCCTTCTCCTTCCCTACCTCGGAAAGATCCAGTCCACTCGCAGGCCGGGGGTCAACATACTCATCCATGGGAGTCCCGGCACGGGGAAAACCCAGCTCGTCCGCGTTCTAGGCCAAGCCTTGGACATTCCTGTGTTCGAACTCGATACCTCAGACGACGATGGCGAACCGCTCGGCGACATGCGGCGGCTTTCTGCCCTCAACCTTGGGCAAAGATATTTCTCCAACTCCCCTACCCTGCTTGTCTTTGATGAAGCCGAGGACATCCTCACCCCCACGCTCACGAACCGAGGGGCTGCGAACAGCCACAAGGGCTGGTTCAACCAAACTCTCGAAAGCAACCCCCAACCCGTTTTCTGGATCTCGAATTCGATTGAGTCCCTGGATCCTGCATTTTCTCGCCGCTTCGATTTTATACTGGAGGTGCCCATCCCGCCCAAGTCGCAGCGGAGAAGGGTTCTCACTGAGAAGGCCGGAAATCTGATCTCACCCGGAACGATCGAGCATCTTGCCGGGATCGAACATCTGTCACCCGCCGTGGTCACCCGGTCCCGGAATGTGATCCATGCCATTCGCCGGGATATCCCGAAGGGAGAGCGGGACGCCGCGCTAACCCATGTAATTTCCGGAATCATGAAGGCGCAGGGTCATCCCGATCCAGCCAAGTCATCCATCCAAGCGGTGCAACCGGGCATTTATGACATCGGACATCTCAACACCTCGGCTGATCTTCAACAGATCGCAGCCAACCTCGCGAAAAGCCCAAGCGCCCGCCTTTGCCTCTATGGCCCTCCCGGCACCGGAAAAACCTCCTTCGGCCACTGGCTCGCCAACGAAATCGGCCAACCCCTGCTGCTCCGCAAAGCCTCCGACCTCCTGAGCCCCTTTCTGGGAATGACGGAGCAGAAGATCGCCCGCACGTTCGAGAGCGCCAAGCAGGAGGGTGCGGTGCTCTTGATCGACGAAGTGGATTCCTTCCTGCGCGATCGCACACAGACCCAGCATTCATGGGAAGTGACACAGATCAACGAAATGCTCACCCAGATCGAATCCTTTCCCGGCATCCTCATCGCCTCCACCAACCTGATCGACCAGCTTGATCCCGCGAGCATGCGCCGGTTTGATATCAAGCTCCACTTCGGTTACCTCCTCCCGGAGCAGGCTCGCATCCTGTTTGCCTCCTACTGCGAGAATCTCGGCCTCCCACAGCCGACTTCAGTGGATCTGGATTTGACCGCAAGCATGGATGTCTCCACCCCGGGGGATTTTGCAGCCGTTGCCAGGCAACATCGATTCCAACCTTTCCGGGACGCCAGCGGCCTGCTCCAGTCGGTGATTGCCGAATCCGAAATGAAAACCAACCGCTCCCGGCGCATCGGCTTCCAATAATTTCACGTAACAAAGCCATGCCAGGTGCCGACCATGAAACCACCCTAGCCCGCCAGTGGGAGCTGTTGAGAAACCATCTCCCATCCCGTCTGCCCGGAAGAACCTCCAAGGATCTCCGGGACAGGTTGGAAGTCGCCGGACACAATGTGACCAAACGCACAGTCGAACGGGATATGTGGGAACTTTCCCGTATCTTTCCGATCGAGCGTAACGAAAAAGGTATTCCCTACGGCTGGCACTGGATGGAAAACGCCCGCTTTGATGTCCTGGGAATGGATCTCTCCGAAGCGGTTTCACTTGGCCTGATGGAGGACGTGCTGCGGCAGATCATGCCGCCGGTGTTCCTGTCCGCCCTCGAAAGAAAGTTTTCACTGGCTAGGGAGAAACTGGCGGCTCTGCCGAAAATTCCGCACGCCAAGTGGACGGATCTCGTTCGCTATGTGCCTCCCGGCCTGCCGTTCATTCCGCCGGCCATGGCTCCGGGCGTGCTAAACACCATCCAGGACGCGATGCTCCGGCAACGCAAGTTGGCGGTCGTTTACCGGAGCACCGGAGACGATGGCGGCAAGGAACTCACGCTCCATCCCCTGTCACTGATCCAGCAAGGCGCTAGATCCTATCTGATCGCCACCGCCTTTGATTATGAAAAACCGCTACTATACGCGATCCAGCGCTTCGACTCCGCCACCGTTCTTGATGAACAGGTAAAACGTCCCAAAGGTTTTTCCCTCGACGCTTACCTCGCCAGCGGGGCGGCACAATTCGGCACCGGCAAATCAATCACCCTCAAAGCGCGGGTAACCGACGAACTCGCCCTGCTACTGGATGAGACCCCGATTTCAAATGATCAGAAAATCACAACCCGCTCAGGTATCAGCACCCTCACCGCCACCGTGCAGGAATCTTGGCAACTCGATTTCTGGATCAGATCCCAAGGCGCGGCGATCACCGTCATGAAGCCGGTCGCATTGCGGAACCACATCATCGCAGGCCTTGAATCCGCCATGGAGAACTACAGGAATCCTTGAGGATTCCACCGCGACACATTCTGTCGCACTCTTACATCATCATACCCAGCAACATGAGAAACCTCTCCAAATCCAAAATCATCGCCTTCCGCCAGTGCCCGAAACGCCTCTGGCTGGAACTCCACCGCCCCGAGCTACGCGACGACTC